>CAYLHM010000013.1:0-14945 GCA_964383485.1 uncultured Oscillospiraceae bacterium | reverse complement strand
GCCGCAGCCCACGCACTTTTCATAGTCGATTTTCGACACATTGCCCACCATGGAGATCGCCCCATTGGGGCATTTTCTTGTACACATGGTGCAGCCGATGCACCCGGCGGTGCAGCTTTTTTTCACCGTGGGGCCTTTTTCCGGGTTGGCGCACTGGGTGGCATAGGGGGCCGCCGCCGGGATCAGCTCGATGAGGTGCTGGGGGCAGGCCTTGGCGCAGGCGCCGCAGCCCACGCACTTGCTCTTATCCACCACCGCCACGCCGTCCACCACCTGAATAGCGCCAAACTGGCAGGCCTTGACACAGGAACCGAAGCCCATACAGCCATAGATGCAGGATTTGCCGCTGCCGCCGGGGACAGAGGCCGCCGCCATTTTGCAGTCGGTCACGCCCACATAAGTTCCCGCCTGGGCGGTGTGGGCGCAGGTACCGGCGCATTTCACAAAGGCGGCCATCTTTTCGCCCTCCTCGGCCTCCACGCCCAGCAGCTCGGCGATCGCCGCCGCCACAGATGGCCCGCCAGCCTTACAGGCATTGGACGGGGCTTCGCCCTTGGCAATAGCCGCCGCCAAAGCATCACAGCCGGCATAGCCGCAGCCGCCGCAGTTGCTGCCCGGCAGACGGCTGCGGATCTCTGCCTCGGTATTGTCCACCTCCACATGGAAGGACTCCTCCGCCTTGATCAGCGCAATGCCGATGATCAGGCCGATGGCGCCGATGACCAGGGTCGCAATCAGAATTTCCATTTCGCCGCCCCCTTAGGAAAGAATGCTGAAGCCATAGAATGCTATGGCCATCAGGGCGGCGGACAGCAGCACGATGGGCGCTCCCTTAAAGGGTGCCGGGATATCATTGGCCTCGATCCGCTGGCGGATACCGGCCAGCAGCACAATGGCCAGGATAAAGCCCAGGGCCGTCCCCAGGCCGCTGAACACGCTGGTGATGAAGTTGTAGCCGCTCTGCACATTGCTCAGGGCCACGCCCAGCACAGCGCAGTTGGTAGTGATCAGGGGCAGGTACACGCCCAGGGACTGATGCACCGCCGGGGCCTTTTTCTTCAGGAACATCTCCACCACCTGCACCAGAGCCGCAATGACCAGGATAAACACGATGGTCTGCAAATAGGCCAAATTCAGCGGCTCCAGAATGTAAGTATAGAGCAGATTTGCCAGGCCCGATGCGATGGTGATGACGAACACCACCGCCATGCCCATGCTGGCAGCGGTTTTCAGCTGCTTAGACACGCCCAGGAAGGAGCAAAGGCCATAGAATTGGCTCAGCACCACATTGTTGATCAGGGCGGCAGAGATAATGACCAAAATCAAGGAAGTCATACTTTTTCCTCCTTCCGTTCAGAGCAGGTGCTGCCACAGTGGGCGCAGTCGCGGGAGCAGCCCTCCTCCACCTTCTTATTGGCGGCGGTGGAGATGCTCATGGCGTTCATGGCCGCCACGATCAGGCACAGCACCAAAAAGGCTCCGGGCGCCCGCACCAGAATGGCAATGGGCTTGTAGAAGCTGGGCATGATCTGAACGCCAAAGGCAGTGCCGGCGCCGAAGATCTCCCGCAGCAGGCTGATGATGACCAGGGCCACAGTGAAGCCCAGGCCCATGCCCAGGCCGTCGAACACCGACAGCAGGGGCGGATTTTTAGATGCATAGGCCTCCGCACGGCCCAAAATGATGCAGTTGACCACGATCAGCGGAATGAAAATGCCCAGTGCGCTGTAAAGCTGCTCCACATAGGCCTGCAGAAGAAGCTGCACCATGGTGACCATGGTGGCCACGATCACAATGTAGGCAGGCAGGCGCACCTTGTCGGGAATGATTTTCCGCATGAGAGAAATAACCAGGTTGGAGGCCGTCAGCACCACCGTGGTACTCAGGCCCATGCCCAGGCCGTTCGTGGCTGAGGTGGTGACCGCCAGGGTGGGGCACATACCCAGCATGAGAATGAAAATCGGATTTTCTTTCACAACGCCGTTGTGAATGCGTTCTAAATATTTGTTCATGCCCTTACCTCCTTATTCCCCAAGATTTTGAATGAAGTGCAGGGCGGCATTGACGGCGTTGACCACCGCAGAGGAGGTTCTGGTTGCGCCGCTGATGCAGTCGATCTCATTGTCGGCTGTACTGCCGCCGTCCTTGTTCAGCACGAAGCTCTCTACCTGTGCGCCCACAAACTGCTCCTTGAACGCCGGCTCGTCGGCCCGCATACCCATGCCGGCGGTTTCATGCAGCTCTGTAAAGGCCACGCCGGTGATGGCGCCCTGGGTGTCGAAGCCGACGATCATGGTCAGGGTGCCGTCGTAGGCGTTGCCGTTGGTGACGGACACCACATAGCCGATCTCCTCCCCTGCCGAATCCTGGGCGAGCTTCACGCTGTTGATGGTGATCTGGCCGAACTGACCGCCGCCGTACTGGTCACCCTCCTGGGCAACGATTTCGTTCAAACGGCTGTCCTCGGTAAATTCCACCGCCGCCGGGCACACCGCCTGGTAGGCCTTGGCCTCTGCCTCCCGCTCGTTCTGGGCGATGCGGTTCTTGGTGGCTGCATTCACGCCGCTGAGGGCCAGGCCCGCCACCAGGGTGATGACACACAGAATGATGGCCTCCTTGGGAATGCGCACATTGCGCTTCTCCGTAGCCCGGTAGCAGTAGGGCTTGGGTACCACATACTGGTCGATCAGCGGGGTAAAGAGGTTGCCGATGATGATGGCATAGCTCACGGAGTCTGCCGCACTGCCGAACACCCGGAACACACCCGCCAGCACGCCCAGCAGCACGCCGTAGATGGATTGGCCCAGCTTGGAAATGGGACAGGTGACCATGTCGGTGGCCATGAAGAAGGCGCCCATGATCACACCGCCGCCGCAGACCTGGGCCAGCATATTCACAGGCTCAAAGCCCTGGTCGCCAAACAGGCCCACCAGAATGACAAAGCCGCCGATAAAGCTCACCGGAATTTCCCAGGTGATGATCCGCTTATAGAACAGATACGCCGCGCCCACCAGCAGGGCCACCACGGAAAGGCCGATCACGCCGTTCTCCTGGCCCAGGAAGATCCGCAGAGCATCCACGCTCTCGCCGTTGCGGATCATCTCCAGGGGGGTTGCGGAGGATACACCGTCGATGGTGAAGTTGGCCACCACGCTGGTAAAGGAAGCGCTGACGAAGGCACGGCCGGCCAGTGCGGGGTTCATAAAGTTCTGGCCCAGGCCGCCGAACAGGCACTTGACGAAAATAATGGCAAACAGGCTGCCCAAAATCGGGATGTACAGGGGCACCGTGGGGGGCAGGCTCAGGGCCAGCAGCAGCCCGGTGACGATGGCGCTGCCGTCCCGGACGGTATTGGGCCGGCGGGTGATCTTATCGAACAGATATTCCGACAGCACCGCCGTGACCACCGAGGTCAGCACAACGAGCAGGGCGTTCACGCCCAGGGCGCTGCCGCCGTAGCGCCAGAAGTGGATCACGCCTACCACCGTTGCAGGCATCAGGGACAGGACTACATTGTACATGATGCTGGCCGTGGTCTCCTTGCACCGCACATGGGGCGAGGAGCTTAAATTGAATTTCATAGTCGCCGCATCCATCTTCATCACCCTTTCTGCTTCGCCGCCATGATAGCCGCTTTCGTCGTCTTAAAAATCTGCATCAAAGGCTGCCGGGCCGGGCAGCCGTAGGTGCAGCTCCCGCAGCCGTAGCACTCCAGCCCGTGGAGCGTATGCTCATAGCGGTCCAGGTCGCCTTTCCGGGCGGCATCCGCCATCATGGACGGCACCAGGCCCTGGGGACAGGCCCGGGAACAGCGGCCGCAGTGAATGCAGTTGGTCATCTGCCCCTGGGTCTGCTCCACCTCGTCGAATTGAAAGCACAGCAGAGCGTTGTTCTGCTTGGTAATCGGCACCTCCAGCGTGGACAGGGCAAAACCCATCATCGGCCCGCCGCAGAGGGCTTTTTTCGCCGTGGTCTTCAAGCCGCCTGCCGCCTGGAGCGCATCGCCGAAGGAGCAGCCCACCCGGATTTTTAGGTTTTTCGGCTCCGCCACGGCATCGCCGCTGACGGTGATGTACTTTTCCATGAGCGGCTCATTGAAGCACACCGCCCGATAGATGGCCGCCACCGTGGCCACATTGCACACGATGCACCCGGCGCTGGCAGGCAGCTCCTTCATGGTCAGGTGTCGGCCGGTGATGCTGGAAATCAGGGTCTTTTCACAGCCCACGGGGTAGCGGGTCTTGGCCTTGAACAGCTCCACCCGCTGCATCTGACCGGCCATTTTGCCCATGGCCGCCACGGACTTGGGCTTATTGTCCTCCACGCAGACCACCACAATGGCCCTGGGGAACAGCCGCTGAAGCACCTGAATGCCCCCGCAGATCTCCCCGGTTTCATGGCACATGAGCCAATCGTCACAGGTGATGTACGGCTCACACTCGGCTCCGTTGATGATGAGATAGTCGATTTTCTCCGGCTCCTGGGGGGCCAGCTTCACATGGGTGGGGAAGCCTGCTCCGCCCTCGCCAACGATGCCCGCCGCCTTAATCTTGTCTAAAATCTCCTGCTTGGACAGTGTTTCCAGCCTGGTTTCCTCCCCGATGCCGG
The DNA here is from genome assembly GCA_964383485.1 of uncultured Oscillospiraceae bacterium. Classification (GTDB taxonomy): domain Bacteria; phylum Bacillota; class Clostridia; order Oscillospirales; family Oscillospiraceae; genus Faecousia. The sequence continues at coordinate 10,337 of CAYLHM010000013.1, read as the reverse complement.
GAGCGGGGGTGTAGAGGCCGTCGTTCTGCACCACAATGCAGTCGGCCAGATTGCCGCCCACCACCAGCCTGCGTTCGATGCCCTTGACCGTGCCGGAGCAGGAGCTGATGACATTGGCGGAAACATAGCCCTCGGCCTGGGCAATGAGCTGCCCCGCCAGAACCGCATCGCCTTTCTTTACTGTGGGCTTTGCCGGTCTGCCGATGTGCTGCACCAGGGGGAACACCATTTCCCCCGTGGGCAGGAACTGTTCTGCCTTTCCGGCCGAAAGCTCCTTGCCGCCAAAGGGATGCACGCCGCCGGGTGATTGTTTGAACTTCATATTCACACTCCCTGTCACGATAAAATTCGGCCGCCAACCCATCCGGGCCGCTGTCAAAATACATAAAATAATTCTACCACTTCGTAAAAAATTTGTCAATATTTAATTGCTGCTCTTGTCTGATATTCCCAATAAAATTGTAGGGCGTATTCAAAGTTTCTTTACAGAGGGTTTCCGTTTTCTTCAGAATTCGAGCCGGAAACTGTGCTATAGTATAGGTGCAAGGGCGAAGGCCCTCACAGGAACGCTATGTGCGGTGCTGATGCCGCGGCAAATGCTGCGGATAAGCCGACAGCAGCGCATTTTGCCAATAGCACAAAACTCATCCCTCCTTGGGCGCAGTTCAAAGGCGAACTGCGCCCAAGCCAATTTTTGCACAATAGAAAATTGAAAATTTCCACGATGGTAGCAAAAGGACTGCCCCGTTACATTTTAAGGGCAGTCCTCTAATTTATTCCATTCCATAGGGCCAGCCGACGAGGCTTCCGATGTCGTAGACCTGCTCGTAGCCAAATTCCTCCAGACGGCGGGCCGCCTCGAAGCTCCTGCGGCCGCTGCGGCAATACACCAGCACCGGGGTTTGCAGGGTGGGGATCCATTCCGCCGCACGCTCCTCGTCCAACTCGCCCAGGGGCAGGAGCCGGGCGCCGGCAGCATGGCCGGTGATGTATTCTTCCTCATCCCGCACATCTAAAAGCACGCAGTCCTGGCGATCCAGAAGCTCCTTTGCCTGCTGAAATTGAATTTTCTGATACACCCGTGTTCACCCCTTAGTGGTGAGAAGGCTTGTTGGGGGCGATCTGGATCCAGTAGTCCGACAGCTTTTCCAGAAGCCGAGCCAGCTGAAGCGTTTCCTCCTCCGTCAGGACAGAAAACAGCTCCTCTGCCTGCTCCTGGGTAAAGCCGCCCCGATCCGCCACGCCGGTGGCATGATGCAAATACTTCATGACCATCTGCTGTTCCCGCTTCTCGAAGTGAAGCCGGGGCGCATTTCCGTGGTGGGGATCTTGGCCCCGGTTCTGGGGTATGCTCCCGGTTCTTGCGTATTCTCTCCCCCGCTCACAGTGGGGTGCGGTTAAATCGCAGCCCCTGGGACAGATCGGGCAATTTTTCGTATTCAAATCCATATTTTTCTCTCCTTATTATTTGAGTTGTAAAACCTGTACGGGAATTTCCCCGTTTTTCGGCATCGCAATCCTGCCGGAAGCGGTACAGTGCGCAGCCATACCGCTCCTTTTCGCATTTCTTATTCCAACACGCTCAGCACGCCGTCCAGGACATCGGTGGGAACGGTTTCCATCATGCCGCTGTCGTAGGCCTGGGCGAGCTTGGGGTCGATGGGCATCCGGGCCAAAATGGGCAGGCCGAGCTGCTGAGCGACCTCCTCCAGGTGGCTTTTGCCGAATACCTCGATCCGCTTGCCGCAGTCGGGACATTCCAGATAGCTATAGTTCTCAATGAAGCCCAGCACCGGCACATTCATCATGCCTGCCATCTTCACCGCCTTGCCTACGATCATGGAAACCAGATCCTGGGGGCTGGTGACGATCACCACGCCGTCCACGGGAATGCTCTGGAACACCGTCAGGGGCACATCGCCGGTTCCGGGAGGCATATCCACAAACAAATAATCCACATCCTCCCAAATCACATCGGTCCAGAACTGCTTCACCGCCCCGGCGATCACCGGCCCACGCCAGATCACCGGATCCGTGGGGTTGTCCAACAGCAGGTTGATGGACATGACCTGGATGCCGCTGCGGGAAACCGCCGGGTATAGGCCGTCCTCATTAGCGCCCTGGCAGGCTGTCACGCCAAAGGCCGTGGGCACCGAGGGGCCGGTGATATCGGCATCCAGCACGCCCACACGCTTGCCCCTGCGGGCCATGGCCACAGCCAGCATGGCGGTAACGGTGGATTTACCCACACCGCCCTTGCCGGATACCACGGCAAGGACCTTCCCCACCCTGGATTTTGGGTTCATTTTTGCCAGCAGGCTCTCGGCCTTGCGGTCGGCGCAGTCGGAAGCGCAGGCGCTGCAATTTTCGTTACAGGAACTCATGAAAACCTCTCCTTTGTTTCGGAAACTCTGATGAAACCGTCTGCGGCCGGGTGACGGGTCTTATGCCACGGCCCTTGCCGTTTTTTCAGAGCTTCCCTGTTCATCTTGTCTATTATATGCAGATTTCCGCAAACTGTCAACCGCTTTTACTGCGCCTGCTCCCACTGCTCCATCAGCTCCAGGAGCTGAGCATCGGCCCGCTCCTTTTCCTCCAGCAGACGGCCAAGCTCCTGATAGTCCGCTCCGGCAGCCTCCATGGCCTGCTCCAGTTGGGCAATATGCTGCTCCAGGGCCTCGATCTCCCGCTCCAGCCGGCGAAGCTGCTTCTCTGCGTCCTTGGAGCTTTCCTTTGGCTTCTCCTTTTTGGGCTTCGGCGCTGCCGCCGTCTGCTTTGCCATGCGCTCATGCTCCAAAATGGAGCGGTACTTGGCGTAGCCGCAGGGAAAATCCCGAATTTGCCCGTCCTCCAGAACCCAAATGCGCTCTGCAAATTTTTCGATGAAATAACGGTCGTGGGATACGAACAGCAGCGCACCCTCAAATTCCTCAATGGCGGCCTCCACCCATTCTCTGGAGGCGATGTCCAGGTGGTTGGTGGGCTCGTCCAGGATCAGCAGGTTGATTTTCTCGTCCATGAGCATACACAGCCGCAGGCGGCTCTGCTCCCCGCCGGACAGGGTGCCCACGGTTTTGAATACCTCCTCCCCCTGGAACAGGAACTGGCCCAGCCGGTCCCGTGCCGCCTGGGGGGAGCAGTTTTTTTCATAGAGCATGGTGTCGTACAGGCTCCGCTCCGGGTGATCGAAGTGGATGATCTGAGGCAGATATCCCCACTTCACCGTGGGGCCGAACTGAATTTTGCCGCCGCAGTCCTCCTGGCCCAGCAGACACTGGAGGAAGGTGGTTTTTCCTGTCCCGTTGTCCCCCAGCAGAGCAATGCGCTCCCCGCCCTCTACCAGCAGGTTCACATCGGAAAACAGGCTCCGGCTGCCGAAGCTCTTGGACACATTCTTCATTTTGAACACCACATCGCCGGAAAAATCCTTTTCCCCGAAGCTGGCTTTCATGGTTTTTTCCTTGGCGGGCTTTTCGGTCCTGCGGATCCGATCCATGCGGTGCTGAATGGACATGGCCCGGCGGTAGAGCGTACGGTTGTTGATGCCCCAGCCCTTCATGCGCTCCACGGTGTAGCCCAGCTGCTTCAGCTTGGCCTGCTCCTGCTCATACTGCTTCATTTGCAGATCAAAACGGGCCTGCTTTTCTTCGATATAGTAGGAATAGTTGCCGGAATAAAATTCGGCGTGGCCGTCGGCGATCTCAATGACCCGCTGGGCCACCCGGTCGATGAAATATCGGTCGTGGGAAATGGCCAGCACCGTACCCTTGAAGCCGCAGACATAGTCCTCCAGCCACTCTACACTGTTCAAATCCAGGTGGTTGGTCGGCTCGTCCAGCAGCAGGATATCCGTCTTTTCCAGCAGCAGCCGGGCCAGGTTGATCCGTGTCCGCTCGCCGCCGGAAAGGCTGCCGAAGCTCTGCTGCCGCTGCTGAGGCGTAATGCCCAGGCCGTTGCAGATCTTGTCGGTCTCCACATCCATTTCGTAGCCGCCGCCGGACTGGAACCGGGCAGACAGGGCATCGTAGCGCCGCAGCTGTTCCGCCGTGGCCCCCCGCTCCATCTCCCGCTCCAGGCGCTCCATGGCCGCTTTTGCCGTCAAAAGCTCCCGGAACGCCGAACGCAGCACATCTTCCACAGTGTAGCCTGCCGGGAAGCGGGGGATCTGGGAGATCAGGCCCAGGCGCTTGTTGGGGTTGACATACACTTCCCCGCTGTCATAGTCCAGTTCCCCGGTGAGAATTTTGAACAGGGTGGTCTTGCCGCAGCCGTTGCGGCCCAAAATCGCCACACGCTCCCCCTCCTGCACCTCAAAGGAGAGGTTTTCCAGGAGGTTTTCTCCGATGACAAAAAACTTTGTTAAATTTTTGACTGATATATCAACCATGGTCTTTCTCCATATACCCCTTTCCCGGAGTCAGGGCCGTCACCGGGACGAAGTTCATTTCAAATCCTCCAAAATCCGTTCCAGCTCCTGCCGGGTGTAGAGCAAATTGAGGGCTTGGAGCAGGGCGTTGGCGCTCATATATTCCGGGAAATCCAGCTTTTTCAGCAGCTTTTTCCGCATTTCCCCGGCATTTTTCCCGCCGGACAGGCCCCAATCCACGAAATCCTGCTTGGTGATCTCCTGCCGGGGTGTGTTTACCTCGCCGTCCATGGTGGCGCCGGCCCGGCGCAGAGCCTCCAGAATAATCTCCGGCGTCATGCCCTCTACACCCAGCTTCCCCTCCTTGCCGGGGGCCGCTTTCCGCCGCTCCTTGCCGGGAATGTCCGGGATATAGGCGTGCTTGAGATACCGGGGTTCGATGGCGCCCTTGAGAAAATTGCGGATCACAAAGCCCGCCCCGTCGGAGTCCGTGAAAATGATGAGGCCCCGCTCATGGGCTACCCGGCGTAACAGGCCAAGTTGTGCCTTGTCCTTTAGAATGCCAAAGCCGTGGGTCTCCAAAATCGGCGCATCCACAATCTGGGACAGGGTATTTTTATCATAGCGGCCCTCTACCACAATGGCCTCGTGAACCCTAACCACCGCTTCCCTCCTGTGCCAGCCGCAGGACCAGATCCTGGAGCAGCCGTTCCGGCTCATCGAAGGAGGTCTTGATCCGATAGTCTGTTTCCAAAATCAAGGAAGCCGCCTTGGCGCAGAAGCCGGCGGAAAAGCCCCTGGCCGCCGCCATGGTCTTGTCCGCCGCATAGCCGGACATTCCGCACAGCTTCATCAGCTCCCCGGCACCCTTGCCGTGATCCATCAGGGTGCGGGCAGCACTCAGACGGCGGAAATGGTTCCCCACCGCACCCAAAATCGCCAGCGGCTCCTGCTGCATTTTCAGGAGCTGATCCAGCTTGCTCAGGGCGGCGGCATAGTTCCGCTTGCCCAAAAAATCCGTCATTTGGAACACCACAGCATCCAGCACCGGCTCGGTGACGGCATCAATATCCGCCTTGACGATTTCATGAGCCTCCGAGTAAGCGCAAATCTTCCGAATTTCCCCGGAAAGGGCGGTCATGGTGCCGTCGGTCAGGTCGATGAGATAGGCGCACAGCTCCCTGGAGATCCGCTTGCCCTCCGATGCAAAATGGCGGCCCACCCAGGTTTGCAGCTCCGGCCCCTCCTGCCGGGCAAATTCCACAATCAAGGCATTCTTTTCAACCGCTTCCCACAGCTTTTTCCGGGTCTTGTCCGGCTTCCAGGGGTGGATCTCATAGGTAAAAATGAGCGTGCAGTAGTCGGGAATGTCCGCCAGGGTCTGGGCGATTTGGTTCCTGCCCCCCTCGTCCAGCTTGAAAAAGTCCACATCGTCCACCTGCACCATGGTATGCTCCGCCATCATGGGCAGATTTTCCACCGCCTCGGTGAAGCTGCGCAGATCAAAGCTCTCGCTGTTGAAATAGTGAAAATTAAAGGACTCCGTCACCTCGTCCAGCAGACTTTTCTTGACCAGCTCCAAATAATGGCGCAGGAGAAACATTTCCTCGCCGTAGAAAATGTAGAGCCGGCCCAGGGTGCCTGCCTTGATCTGCCCTTTCAGCTCTTGCAGGGGGCGGCCGGCATCGTTTTTTCTCGCCATTTCAGATCATCTCCTGAACAAAATATTGCCATAAACATCGGTGCGCAGAATGATACAGCCCCATTGCTCCAGCCGCTCCAGGGTCTGCGCCGCCGGGTGACCGTAATAATTGTTCTTTCCCACGGAAATAAAGGCGTACTGTGGCTGAGTTGCTTCCAGCAGCGCTTCGCCGGTGGAGCTGCCCGATCCGTGATGCCCGGCCACCAGCACATCCAGCTTGGGAAGCTCCAAATGCTTCAAAAGCAGGTATTCCCCCAGGGTGCTGCGGTCGCCTGTGATCAGTATAGCACAGTTTTCCCGCTGAAACAAGCAGCAAAGGCCGCTGTCGTTGGAAGAATTTCGGATTTCCGAGGGAATGATCCGCATTTCGGCCGCTCCGAAGTTCAGAAAAGTATCCTCCGCCACATAGTAGCAGGGCGCACCCCATTCTTCCGGGGCTTCCGGGTATTCGCCGTTTGCAGGCAGGAACAGGGCGCCCGCCGAAATTCTGGTGAGCAAATACGGCACGCCGCCGATATGGTCCTCGTCCGTATGGGTCACCACAATGCCGTCCAGCCGGGTAATCCCCATGCTCAGCAGGTACTCCGCCGCCGCATCGGCGCTGCCGGTGTCCGTGGTTCCGCCGCAGTCCACCAGAATATTTTTACCGTCGCATTGGAACAGAATACTCTGCCCCTGGCCCACATCCAGCATGGTCATGCGCAGATCGTCGGTAAGCGGCTCCGCCCACGCTGCCAGAGAAAGCAGGCAGAAGCTGCTCAGCATACAGCACAGCAGGGGCAGCACCCGCTTTTTCTTCATGCAAGCAAACACCGCCAGCAGAGCATAAACCAAAATCAGCCACAGCACGGTATATGGGCTGACGGTATAGCCCACAGCAAAGGGAATGGCAGCGATCCCGCCTGCAACGCCCAGAACATAGCGGATCAGCCAGGTGACGACCCATGCGGCCGCCCCGGCGAGAACCGGTGTCAGGAACGACAGCCCCACTGCCAGCATCACGCCGTAGAAAATCGGGGCAATCACCCACAGAACCAGGCAGTTGGTCACCACGCTGAGCAGGCTCACCGTGCCGAAATAATAGGCAACCAACGGAACCGTGACCAAATTGGCGCTGAGGGTCACAGAAAGTGTCAGCGCCAGCCACCGCTTCAGGCGGCTGCCCAGGCTCCTGCCCTTGGCGCCGCCCATACGCTCCAGAAGTCCTTCGTGGATACGGGTGGAACAAAGGAAAATCCCGCCCACGCTGGCCACCGAAAGCTGGAAGCTGATGGAGATGATCACCATGGGATTGGCGGCCAGCATGGCAAGCGCCGCAAAGGAAAGTGCCGTAGGCGGGTCATATTCCCGCTTGGTCAGCATGGCCAGGAGCATCAGGCTTTCCATAATGCAGGCACGGGTGATGGACGGCGAAAAGCCCACCATGGCGGCAAAGCAAAACAGCACCGGAATGCCGATCAGGCAGGAAAGCAGCCGGTTTTTCCCGGTGAGGGCATACACCAGCGCAAAGAGGATCCCCACATGCAGGCCCGATACGGCAATCACATGGCTCAGGCCGCTGAGCTTCAGGTGCGTGTTGGTTTCATAGTTGATCTCACTGCGGTCGCCCAGGAGCAGAGCCTTTGCAAAGGCGGCCTCCTGCCCGGAAAACAGGCTGCCGATCCGCAGGGAAATCGCCCGGTGCAGCTCCTTGGGCAAATAGAGCAGGGAGCTTTTCTGGGCGGGCGTGTGCTTCAGGGTCTGCTTTTGGTCGGCGATGAGAAAAATTCCATCACTGCGGATATATTTTGGTTCCTTGCTGCCGCCCAGGGAGGTGAAACGGAAACGGAACTGCCCGGTCAGCTGATCGCCCGGGTGAATATCCAGCTCCTTGTCCAGATACACCCGCACCCGGAAAATGCGGCCCTGTGTGGTCAGCGTGGCATCCAGAGCATAGCCATAGTCGGTTTCATAGCTGTAATCCGCCGCAGTCAGGGTGGCCTCCATCTGCTTGCCGTCCAAATCCCGGGCATATTGCAGATAGAGTCCGTTATATCCGGCAAACCAGACCAATCCTGCGGCAAGCCCCACCAGCACCGCTGCGCCTATTCGCAGGCCGTGGAACCACCTTTCCCCCAGCAGCAGGAGCACAGCCAGAAGCAAAGCCGCCGGGATCAGAAGGTAGAGCGCAGGACGATACAAATAGGCGCACAGGCCGCAGGCAAGGGCGAAGCCCAGAGTAAACCATGCCAATTTCCGCATTCTCCCACCTCCTGTGAAACGGTTGACTTTGAAAAGGGGCACCGCCGGAAAGCAGTGTCCCCTTGTTCTTTATTCCAGCCTGGAGGACACGAAATCGTCCACCAGAGCCAGAGCATTGTCCAGCCGCAGGGCATCCTTGCCGCCGCCCATGGCGCTGTCCGGCTTGCCGCCGCCGCTGCCGCCGCACTCCCGGCAGACCAGCTTCACCAGATCTCCGGCACGAATGCCTGCCTGCACCGCTTCTTTGCCGCAGGAGGCCAGGAAGGTGATCTTATCTCCGTTGACGGTGGCAAGCACGGCGATCACATCTGCCGCCTTGTCCCGCAGCAGATCGCCCATCTGGCGGAGCTTTGCCGCATCTGCATTGGGCAGCGTGGCCGTGATCACATGGAATTTGCCCACCCGCTTGGCGCCGTAGAGGAAGCGGTCGGCCTCGCCTGCAGTCTCTCTTGCCTTATATGCTTCAATGGCACGCTTCAGGGCTCGGATCTCCTCCACCTGAGACTGGAGCTTGTCCGCCAGCTCGCCGGGCTTGACCTTCAGCACCGAGGCAGCGCTGTAAACCAGCCTGCGGTTCTCCTCCATATCGGCCAGGCAGGCCTTGCCGGTGATGGCCTCGATCCGGCGCACCCCGGAGGCCACACTGCCCTCGCTTTCAATGCGGAACGGGCCGATTTTGGCGGTGTTGTCCAGATGGGTGCCGCCGCAGAACTCAATGGAATACCCGCCCATGTTCACGACCCGGACGGTATCGCCGTATTTCTCGCTGAACAGGGCCGTTGCGCCTATTTTCTTGGCTTCTTCAATGGGCATCTCCCGCACATCCACGGTATAGCCCTCCAGAATGGCATTCTGCACAATGCTGTCCACCCGTGCCAGCTCCTGCGGTGTCAGAGCGGAATAGTGGGTAAAGTCAAAGCGCAGGTGATCCGGCTCCACCAGGGAGCCTGCCTGATGCACATGGTCGCCCAGGACACTCACCAGGGCCTTTTGCAGCAAATGGGTGGCGGAATGGGCACGCATAATGGCTCTGCGCCGCTCCACATCAATGCTGGCGCACACCAGATCGTCCACCTTAATGGAGCCGCTGTTCAGCCGGCCATGGTGCAGGAACTTGCCGCCCTTGTCCTTTTGTACATCGGTGACCTCAAAGCGGCTGTTGCCCACCAAAATCCAGCCGTGGTCGGCCACCTGGCCGCCCATTTCCGCATAGAACGGGGTGCGATCCAGCACCAGAATGCCGCTCTCGCCGCCGGCGATGCTGCCGGTGACCTCATCGCCCACGCAGACAGCCAGAACCTTGGCCTCGCAGGTGTTGGTGTGGTAGCCTACAAACTGGGTTGGCGTGTTGTCCAGGCCCAGGTCAATGCCGGCCCAGGCCAGGTCGCCCAGAGCCTTCCGAGCCTCCCGGGCACGGATCCGCTGAGCCTCCCGCTGGCGGTTAAATTCCTCCATGTCCACGGTCATACCCTCGTCGGCCACCATTTCCTCGGTCATGTCAATGGGGAAGCCGTAGGTGTCGGCCAGCAGGAACGCATCGGCGCCGGAGAAAACCTTTTTCCCCTCGGCCTGATGCTCCTGCATTTTGCTGCTGAAAATGGCCAGGCCGGTGTCGATGGTGCGGGCGAAATTCTCCTCCTCCACCTTGACCACCTTGGTGACATAGGCGGCCCGCTCCCGCAGATAACCATAGTGGACCTCATTTTCATGCACCACGGTTTCCACCACTTCGTACAGGAAGGGATGGTTGACCCCCAGCAGCTTTCCGTGCCGGGCGGCACGGCGGAGCAGGCGGCGCAGGACATAGCCCCGGCCCTCGTTGCTGGGCAGCACGCCGTCGGCAATCATAAAGGTGGCGGCACGGATATGGTCGGTGATGACCCGCAGGGAAACATCCATCTTGTGGCTCTTGCCATAGGAAGCGCCGGTGAGGGCTGTGACCTTGTGGGTGATGTTCATGACCGTGTCCACATCAAAGAGGGAGTCGACTCCCTGGCAGACCACGGCCAGGCGCTCCAGGCCCATGCC
>CAYLHM010000012.1:13836-15828 GCA_964383485.1 uncultured Oscillospiraceae bacterium | reverse complement strand
CTAAGAAAATTCAGGGAAAATAACGGCCCGCTGCCGATGACAGCAAAAAAATTTTTTCCTGTTTTATGCAATAAAATGGCCAGTTTGTGGATTATCCTTATGAAAGGGGCGGTCGCAGATGATCAAAACTGCTTCCCTCCGGACTCCCGAAGGCAGCTTGGACGCAGGCGCCGGGGGACTGGAGGAATATCTCAGTCAAATTGCCGATGGGAACCGGGAGGCGCTGGCGGCGATCTATCGGGAAACCAGCGAGGCTGTTTACAGCTACGCCCTTTCTATTTTGAAGAACACCCATGATGCGCAGGATGTGATGCAGGATTGTTACCTTTGCATCAGCTCTGCGGCGCATATGTATCACAGCGAGGGCAAGCCGATGGCATGGATCCTAACCATTGTGCGAAACCTCTGCCTGAAAAATATGCGCGGGCGTGCCAGAACCGTCAGCATTGCGGAGGAAGATCGGAATTTCTCCTTGCAGGAGCCTGCGGGACTTTCTGCGGAGGATCGGATGATGCTCTCGGCGTGCATGAACGAGCTGGGCGATGAGGAGCGGCAAATCGTGGTGCTTCATGCGGTCAGCGGCCTGAAACACCGGGAGATCGCCTCCCTGATGGAGCTTCCTCTAGCAACCGTTCTTTCAAAATATCATCGTGCTTTGAAAAAGCTAAGAAACGCATGGGAAAAGGAGGACTAGATCATGAAAAACCACGAAATCGAAAAACGGCTGAAACAGGCCTTTTCCAACGCTACCCCGGATGTGCTTGACAGTGTCCTTTCCAAATGCGATGAACAGAAAGGTAAGGTAATTGTTATGCAAAAGGCAAAGGGAAAGAACAAATTCACAAGGTGGGCGGCCTGTGCGGCTGCGGCGGCGGTACTGCTTGCGGGCAGCCTGTTCGGGGCCCATATTTATCAGACCAACTACAGCATCGATTCGGTGATCTCGCTGGATGTCAACCCCAGCATTGAAATTCAGACCAATCAGAAGGAGCAGGTGCTTGCGGTCAAAGCCCTGAACGAGGACGGCGAAATTGTGATCGGGGACATGAATTTCAAGGGCAGTGACCTGGAGGTAACGGTGAATGCCCTGATCGGCTCCATGCTGCGCAACGGCTATCTGAGCGAGGCCGCAAACTCGATCTTGATCTCCATCGACGGAAACAACGCCGACAGGGCCGCCGCTTTGCAGCAGAAGCTGACCGATGAGATCAACAGCCTGCTTCAGACCGACACCTTCAGCGGCGCCGTTCTCTGCCAGACGGTTTCCCCGGATGACGAGCTGGAGGTGATCGCGCAGACCTACGGCATATCGGAGGGCAAGGCGCAGCTCATCAGCCAGATCGTCCGGCAAAATCCTCAATATACGCTGGAGGAGCTTGCGGCCCTTACGATCAACGAGCTGAATTTACTGAGCGCATCGGACACCATTCAGCTTGAGAACATCAGCTCCATCGGGTCTGCCAGCGAAGCGGCCTACATCGGCGTGGATCGCGCAAAGGAAATCGCCTATGAACACGCAGGTGTTACCTCCGACAGCGTCATCACGGAGCTGGAAACGGAGCTGGACTATAAGCACTCTGTCATGGTTTATAAGATTGAATTTGTCTTTGACAGCTATGAATGGGAATATGAGATCGATGCCACTGCCGGCACCGTCCTGGAATACGAAAAAGAGGCCAGGGATCCGAGCAAAATCCCCGCAGATGTAACGGTCAGCGCAGATGCGGCAAAGGCAGCCGCATTGAATCATGCCGGAGTTACAGATGACAGCGCCGTTACCGAGCTTGAAATAGAGCTGGACAATGAGCATTCCGTCATGGTCTACAAGGTCGAATTTTTGTACGACGGCAATGAATACGAGTACAGCATCAGCGCATCCACTGCTGAAATTTTGGAATGCAAAAAAGAGGTTCACAACAGCGCAGAAAAGGAGCCCTCCGGCAGCACAGATATTGGCAAGGAAGCGGCAAAGAACATCGCTTTCGGCCATGC
>CAYLHM010000012.1:6253-13736 GCA_964383485.1 uncultured Oscillospiraceae bacterium | reverse complement strand
CCGGCAGCACAGATATTGGCAAGGAAGCGGCAAAGAACATCGCTTTCGGCCATGCGGGGGTTCAGGCAGACAGCGCCGTCACAGAATTGGACATCGAACGGGAGTATGATCATGGTACTGTGACCTATTCCGTTGAGTTTATCTTCGGCGGTTATGAGTACGAATATGAGATCGACGGCGCCACCGGGGAAATCATGGACTATTCCAAGGAGCCGGCGGGCAGCGGACAGCAGACGGACGATCAGACATCCGCTGCCGGGGAGCCCATTGGCAAGGAGGCGGCCAAGAGCATTGCTTTCGGCCATGCAGGGGTTCAGGCGGACAGCGCCGTCACAGAATTGGACATCGAGCGGGAGTATGATCATGGTACTGTGACCTATTCCGTTGAGTTTATCTTCGGCGGCTATGAATACGAATATGAGATCGACGGCGCCACCGGGGAAATTTTGGATTATTCCAAAGAGGCTCGGTAATAGCCTTGTCAGCTGCGCAAACGCACCACATTGGTCCATAGCATGGAATATAGGAAACCGCTGAGGAGATCCCGCACAGCCTCCTCAGCGGTTCTTTTCACTTTTTTCTCCGGGCGATCCATCCGCTGCCCGCTTTTTGCCGCCGGAGTCCTTAAAGATCCATTTCCAGACCCACGGGGCAGTGATCGGAGCCGAGAATGTCCGCATAGATGGGCGTGGCGGCGATCCGGGGCTGCAGGCGGTTGGAAACCACGAAGTAGTCGATCCGCCAGCCGATGTTCCTGGGCCGGGCGTTGGCCCGGTAGCTCCACCAGGTGTAGGCATCGGCGGTGTTCGGGTGCAGATAGCGGAAGGAGTCGGTAAAGCCGCATTCCAGAAGCCGGGAGAAGGCGCCCCGCTCCTCGTCGGAGAAGCCGGCGCTGCCCCGGTTGGCGGCGGGATTTTTCAGGTCGATCTCGTTGTGGGCCACATTCAGGTCGCCGCAGTAGATCACGGGCTTGCTCTGATCCAGCCGGCACAGCCTTTGCCGCAGGGCTTCCTCCCATTGCAGCCGGTGGCCGATCCGGGCCAGCTCCGGCTGGGCGTTGGGGGTGTAGCAGTTGACCAGATAAAAATTCTCATATTCCAGCACGATCAGCCGCCCCTCGGTATCCAGCTCCGGCACACCCACGCCGTAGGAAACCGACAGGGGCGGCAGCTTTGTGAACACGGCGGTGCCGGAGTAGCCTTTTTTCTCGGCGTAGCTCCAAAACTGGGTATAGCCGGGCAGCTCCAGGCTGATCTGCCCCGCCTGGAGCTTGCTCTCCTGAATGCAGAAGAAGTCGGCATCGGCCCGGGCAAAGAAGTCGGTGAAGCCCTTCTGAACGCAGGAGCGCAGGCCGTTGACATTCCAGGAAACAAATTTCATAGTCGATCCTCCGTGGGTTAAAATTTTCCTATTCCATTGACGGAACGGAAAAAAGATGATACAATGACATTATACACGATTTTTCGCCGCAGTGCAAGAGCAAATCCATTGCGGCGTGAGATCCCAGAGGGAGCGCTATGAAAAAATTTTCTGCATTTTGTATATTTCTCTGCCTGCTTTTGGCGGTGCCGCCGGTATATGCCGCCGGGGAGGATCAGTCGGTTTCCGCCGGCTGCCACAGTGTGGATGCCGCCCTGCAGCTTGCCGAGGACACCGATATCACCCAGGTTTCCCAGGCGGTCATCGCCTATGACCTGCGAAGCGACACCATGATCTACGCTCTGAACCCGGATGAGAGGATCTACCCCTCCAGTATGGTCAAGCTGATGACGGCATTGGTTGCCCTGGAGAACAGCGAGCTGGACGACGAGGTGACGGTGAGCAAGCGGGCGCTGAGCTATGTCCCCAGCGGCGCCGTGACCACCAAGCTGCAAAGCGGCGAGGTGCTGACCATGGAGGATCTGCTGTACTGCACCGTGATTGCCTCGGGCAATGATGCCGCCTGTGCCATCGCCGCCCATATTGCCGGAACCCAGGACAATTTTGTGAAGATGATGAACGACAAGGCCGCCGAGCTGGGCTGCACCGGCACCAACTACACCAACACCACCGGCCTGCACGATGAAAACTGCTACACCACCGCCCGGGACATCTGCCGCCTGCTGGACTACGCCCTGGACAACCCGGACTTCACGAAAATCTTCAACACCAGCTACTATACCATCCCCGCCACCAATAAGAGCGAGGAGCGAACCATCAGCAGCACCAACTATATGACCGCCACGGACAAGGTGAAGAACTACTACGACGAGCGGGTCACCGGCGGCAAGACCGGCGCTACCAGCCAGGCGGGCAGATGCCTGGCCACTACCTCTGAGCGCAACGGCCTGCGCCTGCTGACCATTGTCATGGGGTCTAAGCCCACCATGGAGGAGGACGGCGTGACGGTGAAAACCTACGGCAGCTACGAGGACACCAAGCTGCTGCTGGACTATATCTACGAGCGCTACGAGTGCCGCCAGATCTTCCACGAGGGCCAGGCCTATTCCCAGCTCCCGGTGGAGGGCGGAAGCTGCGATGTGGTCGCCCAGCCGGAGCGGGCGGCGGCCGCCGTGCTGCCCCTGAACATGGATCTCAATCTGCTGACCTGGACGATGGGAAATACGGCATCTCTCCAGGCCCCGCTGGAAAAGGGACAGAAGCTGACGGATATCCAGGTCTGGTATGGCAGCAAGTGCCTGATCCAGATGCCGCTGCTGGCGGCAAACCGGGTTACGGTGCAGGAGGAGAATACGGCGGCCCTCATCGACCGGGAGGACAGCGGCGGAAGCTCGGCTGTGTGGGTGGTGCTGGGCGTGATCGCAGGCGTGGCGCTGCTCATGGGCCTGCTGCTTCTGGTGCGGCGAATGCGTGTACAGGCCCGCCGGCGCCGGCGGCGTGCCCAGCGGAGGAGGAGCAGATCATGATGAATTGGGAAGAACTGAACCGTGCCTGTCTGGAATGCAGCCGCTGTGAGCTGTGCCGGACCCGCACCAATGTGGTGATCGGCGATGGGAACCCGGAAGCGGACATTTTGTTCGTGGGCGAGGGGCCCGGAGAGCAGGAGGATCTGTCCGGCAAGCCCTTTGTCGGCCCGGCTGGGCAGCTCCTGGACGAGATGCTGAACATCATCGACCTGGATCGCCGGAACTTTTACATTGCAAATATTGTCAAATGCCGCCCGCCCCACAACCGGGATCCCAGGGAGGAGGAGCAGGAGGCCTGCATCGGCTATCTGCGGGAGCAGATCGCCCTGGTGCAGCCCAAGGTGCTGGTGTGCCTGGGGCGCATTGCGGCCATGAAGCTGATCCGGCCGGACTACCGCATCACCAGGGAGCACGGCTCCTGGGTGCAGCAAAACGGCCTGTGGCTCACGGCGTTTTACCACCCTTCGGCGCTGCTGCGGGATCCCCAGAAGCGCCCGGAGGCATTCCGGGATCTGCTGTCCCTGCGCCAAAAGCTCCGGTCGCTGGGGCTGTAACTGAACATATGAATATGAATTATAAGATCATCCGCAGCAACCGCAAATCGCTGGGATTTGAAGTAAACCCAGAGGGGCTCACCGTTCGGGCGCCTCTGCAAATGACAGATGCTGAGATCCATGCGTTTGTCCTCCGGCACAGGAGTTGGATCGATAAGAATTTGAATAAGATCGAGCAGAATAAAAAGGCTCTGGAAGACATACAGCCGCTTTCGATGGATGAGATCAGAGCATTGGCGGATCAGGCATTGAAGGTCATTCCTGAACGGGTGCGGTTCTATGCACCGAAGGTGGGTGTCACCTACGGCAGAATTACGATCCGCAATCAGCGCTCCAAATGGGGCAGCTGCAGCAGTGCAGGAAATCTCAACTTCAACTGCCTTTTGATGCTGACCCCGCCCGAAGTGATCGACAGCATTGTGGTCCATGAGCTGTGTCACCGCAAGGAGATGAACCACTCCGACAGGTTTTATGCCGAAGTGCTTCGGGTCTTTCCGGATTACTGGAAATGGGACAGGTGGCTTAAAGAGAACGGAAGCCTTTTGATGATGAGAATGACAGCTGGATATCCCGAAGATAACTGCTGAACGGTTGGCTTATGCTTGCGGCGCCCATCGTGGCCTCTTTTTCAGTCCGCATTTCTGGCGGAAAGGACCCGCCGCTTAAGCCGCAGACGATTTATTCAGAGGTTCCTTGGCGAGAGCAGCCTAAAAAATCGGTGCAGCGCTGTCATCCGTGCTGCACCGTATCCATTTGCCCGCCTAACTGCACCTCCGGGAAATACTCCTGCACAAAATCCACCTGCTCCACCTGAAAGCTCCTGCCGTTCAGGTAAGCCAGGCACCCGGCATCGGTGGTGAAACGGAATATCAGCTTGTAGGAACACAGGGCCTGATAATTCCGGCCGAAGCGCTTATCCAGCTTGCCGTATTTCCCGTCCCCCAGCAGGGGGTGACCGGCGTGGGCAAGCTGCGCCCGGATTTGGTGGGTTCTGCCGGTGACCAGCGCACACTCCACCAGGGACAGGCCGTTATGGGCCGCCAGAACCCGATAGTTGGTCTGGCAGGTTTTGGCGCCGGGCTGGGGGGTGTCGGTGACATAGACCCGGTTCTTTTTCGCATCTTTGAATAAATATCCCCGCAGGCTCCCCTCTTTGGGCTTCAGCGTTCCCTCCGCAATGGCCAGGTAACGCTTGTCCAGCTCTCGGTCCCGGATTTTTTGATTGAGAATGCGCAGGGCCTCCGCTGTCTTTGCGGCGATGACAATACCGCCGGTGTTTCGGTCGATGCGGTTGCACAGGGCAGGCGTGAAGCTGTTCTCCCCCCTGGGGTTCCACTCGTGCTTCTGATACAGGTAGGCCTGGATATGGTCGATGAGGGTGCGGCCATACTCCGCCCCGTCGTGGGGATGGACGGCCAGCCCCGGCCGCTTGTTCACCAGCAAAATCTGCCCGTCCTCATACACGATGTCCAGCTTGGGTGCGGCCACGGTGAGGTAGGCATTGTCCTCCCGGGGGCGGTCAAAAAATTCATCATTGATATATAATTGCAGCACATCGCCGGCCCGGAGCCGGGTGTCCCGCTGGGCACGGCCGCCGTTGCATTTGATCCGCTTGATGCGGATATATTTTTGAGCCAAGGAGCCGGGCAGCAGGGGCACCGCCTTTTCCAGAAAGCGGTCCAGCCGCTGGCCGGCATCGTTTGGCCCGATCACCAGCTCTTTCATTATTTGCGCCCCGCATTCTCGTCGAAGCGGCGGTTGATCTGCTGGGTAAATTCCAGGGCGGCATTGTAGCCCATTTTTCGCTGACGGTTGTTCATGGCGGCAACCTCCAAAATCACTGCCAGGTTGCGCCCCGGGGTGATGGGAATGGTGTTCATCGGCAGCCGCACGCCCAAAATCTCCATGTGCTGCTCGTCCAGCCCCAGCCGGTCATAGACCTCCTTGGTGTTCCACGGCACAATATTGACCACCAAATTGATCTCGTTTTCCAGCTTGACGGCACCCATGCCGAACAGATGAGCCACATTGACAATGCCGATGCCCCTCAGCTCGATGTAATTGCGGATCATCTCCGGCGCTTTACCCATGAGCACATTGCCGGAAACCCGGCGGATCTCCACCGCATCGTCGGCAATCAGCCGGTGGCCGCGCTTGAGCAGCTCCACCGCCGCTTCGCTTTTGCCGATACCGCTGTCGCCGATAAGCAGCACGCCCTCGCCGTAGACCTCCATCAGCACGCCGTGACGGGTGATGGAGGGCGCCAGGGCCCCGTGAAGATAGGTGATCAGAGCGGAAACAATATCGCTGGTGGGGTTCTGGCAGGTCAGCAGGGTCACATTGTGCTTCTGGGCCATTTCCAGGCACTGGGGATCCGGCTGCATACCCCTGGCGATCAGCAGCGCCGGAAATTTATAGGACAAAAGCCGGTCGAACACGATGGCCCGCTCGGTGTCTGTGAGCTTGCTCACATAGCTCATTTCCACATTGCCCATGATTTGCAGACGCATGGGCTCAAAATGATCGTAGTAACCGGCGAGCTGGATCCCCGGCCGGGCCACATCGGCCACGGTGAGCCGGATAACCGCATAATCCGTAGCCGCATAAACCACATTCAGGCCAAATTCCTGCACCACCTGGGTCAGCAGAACGCCTCTTGTTTCGCTCATGGCAATTTCCCCCTTCGTTTTGCCTCCATTATAGCCTCTGGCGGCGTTATTTTCAACACCCTTTTAGAAAATTTTAATTTTTTCGCAAAAAACACTTGCATTTTCCGAGAATATCTGATATCATGGTAAAGCGCCTGTGAAAAGGCGGCATTTTGCGAACAATCGCATGGATAGGAGGTGCAGCAATGGCGAAATGTGATTTCTGCGGCAAGGGCGTGACTTTCGGGATCAAGGTTTCTCACTCCCACCGGCGGGCCAACCGTGCATGGAAGCCCAATGTAAAGCGGGTCAAGGCCATCGTCAACGGAAAACCCTGCCATGTGTACGCCTGTACCAGATGCCTCCGTTCCAATAAGGTGGAGCGTGCCATCTGATAAGGTTCCTGCAATTTCGAGGTCTGATGAAAAGCGGTGTGCTTCTGAAAGTGCGCCGTTTTTTGTTGCCCATTTTCGGGAAATTCCTTAGAGCGCCCACCGGAAACGGCCTGCCCCCTGACGAATCAATCGCCAGGGGGCTTGTTATGATCGCCGGGTCATGCTGTGTGCCATATTCTGCCGGCTGCCTTTTTACTGTTCTGCACTGTAATAGGCCGCCAGGGCTGTTTCCAGAGCCAGGACAAAGTCCTCGGACACATTCAGCATCGTGACCATGCGGGTGCGCTCAAAGCTCTGGGCACTCTGGCGGATCACGGAGAGATTTTCAGCTTCCTCCCGGTCCGCCAGTCCGCTCCTGCGCAGGAAGCGGCGCAGCTGCCGGTCGCTCATTTGGGAAACCCGCACGGTACGCTTCTTAAAGGACACGCTGGGCAGCAGGAACAAGACCGCCAGAGCGAGAAACAGAATGGCCAAATAGAAATACAAATCGTTTCCTTCCATGGACTTTGCCACCTCATGATGCTTGAAAATTGGGAATGCCCCGGTACCTGAAGCCGAGCAGTTCACGGCAGAACCGATGCAAAATCGGTCAAAGTAAACTCGATCTTTATGCCGTAATACTCCTTCAGCGCGGCATTCAGCGCCTCCAGCATCGGCGGTGTGTAAGAAACGGCAAAGAATGAGTCATATCCCACCTCATAATCCAACGCCCAGGTGCGGATGGTGGGATAAAACTCCGCATCGTCATATTCCTCCAGGCCGTACTGCCGGAGGAACAGCCCCAACCGCCAGTCGCTCATTTCCGACACCCTGGGCTTTATGGACACGATATTCAGCACCATACATACGATGGCCAGCACCATACAAATAATTGCCAAAATCCCGCAGGCTTTTTTCATTTTCTCCGCTTCCTTTCTCCGGGGAACCTCTGAATAAATCGCCTGCGGCGGATCTTTTGCCCCGGATCTGCGGCTCCAGAA
>CAYLHM010000012.1:0-6153 GCA_964383485.1 uncultured Oscillospiraceae bacterium | reverse complement strand
CTTATCATACCATATTTTTGCAGCAAGCACAATAGGGTAATTATATACAAAGATCCAGACGAAATTGCCCGTATTCTCAACGAAAGCCGGGAAACCGCACCTGCGGCAAGGGGGCCTTCCCACGGTTCGCAGCACAAGGGACTGCCTCGGCGTGGGGCAGTCCCTTGGTGCGTACAGACAATGCGGGCCGAACAGCACAGGCAGGCTTGAAGGCCGCAGCTTATTCAGCAGGTTCCAGATAGAATGTATTTCCGCCGATGAACTCCCGCACCAGGCTGGTGGGGGGGATCTCATCGTCCACATCGGCCTCGTGGATATAGCTGAGCATCCGCACGATGCCGCGAACCTCCTCGTAGCACTCCTCCTCCGGCTGCACAGCGGCCAGCAGGGGGAAGATGTGCTTTTTCAGCACGGCCAGCTCATACACGGTGGAGCTGTTGAAGATCACATCGGCCTTCTCCTGATAGGGGAAGATCCACCGTGTTTCACCCCGGCGCACGGAGTCCCACATGGCAATGGTGCTTTGAACGCTGGCTCCCCGGCTTTCGTAGTCCCGCACGATCCGCCGCAGCAGGCGCAGCGTACTGGTGGGGATGCGGTTGTGATCGTCCAAATTCAGGGGCAGCAGGGGGCTGACATACAGCCGGAATACCTGGTTCACATCCAGCTCCGGGGGCAGCAGCACCGGGTTCAGGGCGTGCAGGCCCTCCACCACGATCACGGAGTCCTTGGTCAGGTGCATTTTGTGGCCGACCCACTCCCGTCTGCCCTTCTTGAAGTTGAAGGTGGGGATCTCCACCTCCTCGCCGTTCAGCAGCTGCACCAGGTGCTTGCCGAACAGGTCGGTGTCGATGGTGTTGATATGCTCCAGGTCCACCTTGCCATCCGGGCCAGGCTCAATCTGATCCCGGTCAAAATAGTAATCGTCCAGGCCCATGTAGATGGGCTTTTTCCCCTGCACCTGGAGCTGAATGGACAGCCGGTGGGCAGAGGTGGTCTTGCCGGAGGAGCTGGGGCCTGCCAGCATCACAGCCTTGGCGCCCCGCTGGCAGATCATGTCCGCCACCTGGGCAAAGCGCTTCTCATGCAGGGCCTCGTTAATGCGGATCAGCTCCCGGATCTTGCCGCTGTCCACCATTTCGTTCAGGTCGGCCACGGTCTCGCACTGGACGGTGCGCCCGCCCCAGCGCTCCCCCTCCCGGTAGACCCGGAACAGGTTGGGCATTTCACGGTAGTCGGCCAGCTGGTCGGGGTCGTTCTCGTCGGGGAAGATGAACATAAAGCCGCCATCCACCGGCAGAATGTCCCACACCCTCAGGAACCCGGTGGAGGGAGCCATTTCGCCCTGGAAATAGTCCCAGAAATCCCCGTAGCAGTACAGCGGGCACTGCTCGTGGGGCCGCATTTTCAGCAGGCGGGCCTTGTCGTGCTGGCCGTGGGCCTCGTAGTAGGCGCAGACCTCCGCTGTTTTGCGGCGGGTGCGGATGAGGGGAATATCCTCCTGCACCAGCTCGGCAATCCGTGCCTTCAGGGTGCGCACGGAGAAATCCTCCGCCCCGGACACCTCGATGAACAGGCCGGAACCGATGGTGCAGTTCATGCGCGCCCTGGCCTGGGGCCAGAGCTGATGAATGGCCAGGAACATGACAAACTGCGCCGTGCGGACATAGGCATCCCGCCCGGCCTGGTCGGAATAGCGCAGCAGATGGATCACGCCCTTGCAGGCCGCCATGGCCCGGCGCATCACCCGGCTGTCGCTGCTGCTTTCCCGCTCCCGCTGGGGAATGTAATTCAGGTTAAACACATCTCCGGCCACCTTGGCCGCCAGCGGATCCTGAGAGAGCTTGCCGCTCATCAGGCCCATGCGCTTTGCAAGATCCAGCAGGGACTCGCCGGTTTGAGCCTCGATGGATTTGCCGTCAACAATCAAATTCATACTTCTTGTCTCCTTTGCGGAAGCACTGACGATTTATTCAGAGCTTCCTTCGTTTTTCTTTTCATCACAAATCGGCAAAATATCCGAAAAAAACTTCAAATACCCATGCGTTTTTGGTGAGAGTAACCTATATTCTACAATACATTTTCCAATTTGTCAATGCTTATTCCCTGAAAATAATAAAAAAGAATTTCCTGCCAGCTTTTTCCGGCCAGTGCCATCGCATCGGCGCCGTACTGGCTCATGCCCACCCGGTGGCCCTTACCCCTGGTGGTGACGGTGATGCCGGTTCCGTCCGATACCAGCGTGAAGGCGGTGGAGTTCAGTCCCAGAAGCCGGCGCAGCTCGGTGCCGGTGTAGCTTTTCCCCGCAAGGATCGCCGTGGCCACGCCCCCGCCCCGGGTGTAGGTGGTCAGGCCCAGCCAGCTCTCCGGCGACCCGCTTAAGGAGCGCCCCAGGCATTCCTCCAGCTCCTGGCGGGTGAAGTGCCTGGAGGCGGTGTAGACCTCCGCCCACTCCTCGCCGGGGCTTTCCACCGATTGCAGATAGGGCACCTCGCCGCCCCACACCGCTACCGCATCCTCCGTTCGCCCGCCGGAGCAGGAAAAATAGGTGGCCTGGATCAGCGCCCCCTGATAGGTCAGCACCAGCCCGCGGGTTTCCTCCACGCAGCGGCGCAGCTTGTCCACGCTCTCCTGCGCTCCACCCTGGGCCAGATAGTCCGCCGGGGCCATATAGGCCTGGCAGCAGGTGGAGTCTGTACACACCGCCCCGCCGCTGTGCTTGGTGCCCGACAGGCTGCATTGCAGGGCGCAGGTGCGGGCCGCCACAGCCTGGGCCTTCAGCGCCTCCTCTTCAAAATACACCGGCATTTCCGCCAGCACCACGCCCAGCAGATATTCCTCCAGCTCCATGGCCTGCACATTGCCGTCGGCCATCAGCACAGGGATCATCGTTTCCTGCCGGGCCGGGCTTTGGGCGGCGGGGGCGGTTGGCGCCGTAGCCGCCACGGTCTGGTTCGGTGCGGAGCTGGCCGCCGGGCGGGCATCCGCCAGTGCGCCCAGGCGGAGCAGCAGGCCCGGCAGCAGCGCCCCCATGCAGAATGCCGCCAATAGCTGCCTTTTGTTCTGATCCATAGAAATTCCCTCCCTGCCCACATTGTAGCCCAGGCTGCACTCAAAATTTGCCGTATATGGGTGGGCTGGGCAAGGATTTTTTGTGCCCATATTTTCCAATTATAATCACGGCTTGACAATATCCGACATTGGAAGTATAATGCAGGTATGAATTTTCCTCGAAACGGAGCTATATATATGAAATCAGCTTGGAAAAGGATCCTGCCCATTGTGCTGGCGATCGCCATTTTGTTCAGCATTGGCTGGTATCTGTTTGTCTATGACCGGGACTTTACCAGAGATATGCTGCTGAAGCAGGCCCGGTTCTTCGAGTCCCGGGGCAACCACAGCGTGGCCACCTGGTTCTATAATCAGGCCTACCGTCAGGCCGACAACAACGCCGCTGTGGCCATCGAGCTTGCCGAGCAGTTCAAGTCCGCAGGCAACTACACCCGTGCCGAATATACCCTGGCCCATGCCATTGCCGACGGCGGCTCCGCAGAGCTGTATATCGCCCTGTGCAAGACCTATGTGGAGCAGGACAAGCTGCTGGATGCCGTGGCCATGCTGGACGGCATCACCGACCCCGCCATCAAGGAGGAGCTGGATATGCGGCGCCCTGCCGCACCCACCGTGACCCCGGCGCCGGGCTTTTACAGACAATACATCGGCCTGACCTTTGAGGGCAGCGGCAAGCTCTATGTATCCGCCGACGGGGAGTACCCCTCCATCTACGAGGATCTCTATACCGACAGCATTGCCCTGTCCGCCGGCGAGAATACCATCTACGCCCTGTGCGTGGACGATCAGGGCCTGGTCAGTCCCCTGGCCGTGTTCGGCTACACCGTGGGCGGCGTGATCGAGGAGGTGCATCTGGCCGATACCGACCTGGAAGCCCGCCTGCGGGAGGAGCTGGAGCTGGCGGAGGATGCGCCCCTGCTGACCAGCGACCTGTGGACACTGAGCAGCCTGGAGCTGACCGACGGCGTGAAGGACTATGCCGACCTGCAATACTTCACCTATCTGAAATCCCTGACCATCAAAAACGGCGGCGAGGCCGATCTCCAGGCCCTGAGCAAAATGTCTCTGCTGGAGGAGCTGTATATCAGCGGCACCAACCTGTCCGTCAAGGATCTGGGGACGATCGCCGCTCTGCCCAACCTGAGCAAGCTCACCCTCAGCGGCTGCGGCCTGACCAATATCCAGGCTCTGGAGGCGGCCGGCAATCTGACCGAGCTGGATCTTTCCAATAATACCGTCAAGGATCTGTCCGCCCTGAGTGCCATGGGTGCGCTGGAGCATCTGGATCTGAGCCGCAATGCTTTGAGCGATCTCAGCCCCCTGGCCGGCTGCACGGCCCTGACCTGGCTGGATGTGTCCTATAATTCCCTCACCGCTGTCAGCCCCCTGGCCGCCTGCACCGCCCTGAGCTACCTGGACATCACACAGAATAGCATTACAGCGCTCCAGGGCCTGGAAAGCTGCACGGCGCTGGAAACGCTCCACGCCGGCTACAATGCCCTGACCGGGCTGAACGAGCTGACCGGCCTGACGGGCCTGATCCGGCTGGACATCTCCAACAACAGTTTGACGGAGCTGGCTCCCTTGCTGCCCCTGGTGAAGCTGGAATATCTGAACTTCTCCTACAACGAGGTCAGCGAGCTTCCCGCCTGGCCCACCACCTGCGCCCTGGTGGAAATCGACGGCTCCAGCAACACCATCAGCTCCCTGTCCGCCCTGTCGGGGTTCGGGCAGCTGAACAATGTCTATATGGACAGCAACAATATTTCCTCTGTCCGTCCCCTGGCCGACTGCCCGAACCTGATTTTGGTGAAGGTCAGCGACAACCCGGTGAACGATGTGTCCATGCTCACCGAGCAGGGCGTTGCCGTTTACTATACGCCAAAGGTATAAAATATGCTGTCATTCCGATCAGCAGCGCACTACCGGCGCGGGACTCCCCGATTAGAGAGCATGATATCCATTTCCGCTCTAAAATAATGGGGATCGCCGCACCGGCCTGCGGGCCGGTTCGCAATGACAGCCTCTTTTCTCAGAATTTTTGATTTGTTTACAGAATTTGATAGACTTTGGAATGATTTCCTGCTATAATGGGCAGACATTCCTTACAGGAGCTGAGTAAGTTGAAAAATTTAAGGCGAAATTTTGAGCGTTTCTGCTATCGCAACCGCACAAAGGGCATTCCCAACCTGATGCTCTATATCTCCCTGGGTACGGCACTGGTGTATTTGTTTACCCTGTTCTCTCAGAATTACACCCTGTATTATCTGCTGTGCTTTGACCGGGCCGCCATTCTCCGGGGGCAGGTCTGGCGGCTTGTCACCTACCCGCTGACCTTTCTGAATGGGAATGTGCTGCTGATGTTCATCGCCCTGGTGTGCTACTACTCCCTGGGCCGGGCCATGGAAAATCTGTGGGGCACCCTGCGGTTCAACCTGTTCTACCTGTCCGGCGTGGTGATGATGGATATCTACTGCATGATTTTCGGCGGCCAGGCCGATGCCTCCTACCTGAACCTGAGCCTGTTCCTGGCCTATGCCACCCTGTACCCCGACTCCCAGTTTTTGCTGCTCTTCATTATTCCCGTGCGGGCCTGGATCTTTGCGCTGCTTGACCTGGTGCTGGTGCTTTTCGGCCTGATCTTCGATCCCTTCCCGGACAATCTCTTCTCGGTGATCTCCCTGGCCAACTATTTCCTGTTCTTTGGGAAAGATGTGCTGAATGTGATCCCCATGTCCTGGCGGGCCAATGTCAAGCGGCTGCTGAACCGCCGGAAGAAAGGCCCCGCCCAGCCCAAGGTGGTGCCTTTCCCCAGCGCAGGCTCCTACGAGGCCTCCACCGCCCAGGCCAAGGCCCCCTATACCCACCGCTGTACGGTGTGCGGCAGAACCGATGTGTCCAACCCGGAGCTGGAGTTCCGCTACTGCTCCCGCTGCAAGGGCTACCACTGCTATTGTGAGGATCACATCAACAATCACACCCACATCACGGAATAAGGGTTCAGGGGGAACCGAAAACAGGCAGATCAAAAGATACGGTGCAGCACCAACGCAGGCGCTGCACCGCTTCATTTTGAAAGTG
>CAYLHM010000011.1:0-16203 GCA_964383485.1 uncultured Oscillospiraceae bacterium | reverse complement strand
CCACCAACGGGATGCTCATTGACGATGATGTGATCGACTTTGCCAATCGGGAAATGAGCAATGTGGTGCTGAGCCTGGACGGGCGGAAGGAGATCCACGACCGGCTCCGGGTGGATTATGCCGGTCACGGCAGCTATGACCGCATCGTGCCCAAGTTCCAGAAGCTGGTAGCCGCACGGGGGAACAAGAGCTATTATATGCGGGGCACCTTCACCCATGCCAACCCGGATTTCACCAAGGATGTGTTCCACATGGCCGACCTGGGCTTCCGGGAGCTGAGCATGGAGCCGGTGGTCTGCGCCCCGGACGACCCAGCCGCCCTGACTGCCGAGGATTTGGAGATCGTGCAGGAGCAGTATGAGATTTTGGCGAAGGAAATGCTGAAGCGGGACCGGGAGGGCCGTGGCTTTACCTTCTATCACTATATGCTTGACCTGACCGGCGGCCCCTGCATCTACAAGCGCATTTCCGGCTGCGGCTCCGGCACGGAGTACATGGCCGTGACCCCCTGGGGCGACCTGTACCCCTGCCACCAGTTCGTGGGCGAGGAGGCTTATAAGCTGGGCAATATCTGGGACGGCGTGACCAACACCGCTCTGCGGGAGGAATTTCGTGCCTGCAACGCCTATGCCCGGCCGGAATGTGCCGACTGCTGGGCCAAGCTCTATTGCTCCGGCGGCTGTGCGGCCAATGCCTACCACGCAACCGGCAGTATTCGCGGGGTGTATGAGCCGGGCTGCGTGCTGTTCCGCAAGCGGATCGAGTGCGCCGTGATGATTCAGGTGGCGAAAAGCCTGGATAAAAAGCATGAAAACGCCGATTTATGATTTCGTCCGGGACTATGCAGAAAGCGGCGTGAGCCGCCTGCATATGCCGGGGCACAAGGGGAAAGGGCTCCTGGGCTGCGAGCCTATGGACATTACGGAGGTCGCCGGGGCGGATGAGCTGTACGATCCCCATGGCATCATCGCCCAAAGCGAGGCCAATGCCACGGCCATCTTCGGCACCGGCCGGACACTGTATTCCACCGAGGGCTCCAGCCAGTGCATTCGGGCCATGCTGTTCCTGGCCCGGACACGGACGGGAAGCGACCGGGTCGTGGCCGCCCGGAATGTGCATAAGAGCTTCGTGTATGCCGCCGGACTGCTGGACCTGCACCCGGTGTGGCTGTGGCCGGAGGCAGGGGAGAGCCTGTGCAGCTGCCCCATCATGCCCCAAAGCCTGGAACGGGTGCTGTCGGCCCTGCCCCAGCCCCCCTGCGCCGTGTATATCACCAGCCCGGATTACCTGGGGGCGATGCAGGATGTTGCCGCTCTGGCCCGGGTCTGCCACGCCCACGGCACGCTGCTGCTGGTGGACAATGCCCACGGCGCCTATCTGCGTTTCCTGGGCCTGCACCCCATGGAGCTGGGGGCGGATCTCTGCTGTGACTCGGCCCACAAGACCCTGCCGGTGCTGACCGGGGGCGCTTATCTCCACCTGGCGAAGCATCTGCCCCAGGCGTATTTTGACGGCGCCCGGCAGGCCATGGCTCTGTTTGGCTCCACAAGCCCGTCTTATTTGATTTTAGCTTCTCTGGATCGGTGCAATGCCGAGCTTTCCGATGGTTACGGGGAGCGGCTGGTAGAAACAGCCCGCTGCCTGGCGGAGTTCAGGAGGACGCTGGACTGGCCGGTGCTGGAGGGGGAGCCGCTGAAGCTGACCCTGCGCTGTACCCAGGCCGGGTATTCCGGCACGGAAACAGCGGCGCTCCTGCGCAGGGAAAAGCTGGAGTGCGAGTTTGCAGACCCGGATCATCTGGTGTGTATGCTCACGCCGGAAAACGATCTTGGGGAGCTGGAGCGGCTGAAAAAGGCCCTGCCCCCGGTAAAAGCGCCCATTTCCGCCCCGGCGCTTCCGCCCCTGCGCCCGCAGGCGGTGTGCAGCATTCGCAAGGCACTGTTTACGCCCCAGCGGGCAGTTCCTGCGGACGAGGCCCTGGGGGCGGTGTGCGGCGCCCCGGCGGTGTCCTGCCCCCCTGCGGTCCCGCCCCTGGTGTCCGGCGAGCGGGTGGACGAGGCGGCCCTGGCGTGGCTGCGCTACTACGGCCTGGAAAGCCTGAATGTCTGCCTGTAGCAAGCCGCCCTTTGCCCCAATATGCTTTTTGCACAAAAAATAGTTTTAGTTTTTTCTACTTTTCCCACAATTGACTGCGAAATAAATGTTTGCTATAATGAAACTGTCAAAGGAAGCCTCTAAAAACGCAGGGGTGTCTGGTTTTTTAGCGGCGAATTAAAACATCTGATTTGGAGGAATAAGCTATGAAAAAGAAGAAAATGCTCTTTATCTGGATCCCCCTGGCCTTGGTGCTGGTCCTTGCCGTATGCTGGTTTGTTGCCGATCGGGTGTTTTGGTCTGACGGGATCCATTGGTGGGGCGATAACTTCCGGATCAAGCTCCAGGGGCCTTGCTATATTTACAATATACAAGAGGATACCTTTGAAGAAAGCTCTACATTGACGGTGGATGCTTATAGAAAGGGCGGCTCGTCTTCCGGCGAAGTTGCGGTGGCGGATTATCCGCTGCCGGAATGGGAAATAGCGGATCCGCAGGATCCATATTCCGAATATACATTTAGGAACTGGTCGCCGTACCTCCTTGGCGACGAGCCGGAAGATCAAGTGCTTTTGGCGGAATACTATTTCACGATTTATCATTACCAAGGTGAGAAGGGCGAGGCCGGCTATGATCCTGTGATGTATCGACTGGTGCAGTACCGCCAGGAGAGCGGCACCGCTGTTCAGATCACCAGCTATAACGAGGACGGGGACTGTGAAGAACTGCTGGTAGCGCTGTACGGCTTTTCCTCTCAGGAGGAGGCCCGGCAGTTTGCCATCAAATATAAAGACACACTGACCGATGACCCTCGGCCTGTGAATAAAAGACCATAAAGCATTAAAATTTCTTAAAATAATGCTTGCATTTTGTTCCGGGATGTGATAGAATAAATCGGTCTGAAATCAAGGTGTGTCCTCTGCGGGCAGATGCGCCGCATGAACGCCTAATTACTAAGGAGGACAAGATTTATGGATTTGGTTAAGGCTTTATCTAGCCAGTACATGAAGGAGGAGCTGCCCGAGGTTCGGGTGGGCGACACCGTTCGTGTGCATGTGCGGATCAAGGAAGGCGCTCGTGAGCGTATCCAGGTGTTCGAGGGTACCGTCATTGCCCGGAAGCACGGCGGCATCGGTGAGACCATCACTGTTCGCCGGATCAGCTACGGTGTGGGCTGTGAGAAGGTGTTCCCCCTCCACTCTCCCCGGATCGCCGACATCGAAGTCGTTCGCCATGGCAAGGTTCGCCGTGCGAAGCTCTACTATCTGCGTGATCGCTTTGGCAAGGCTGCCAAGATCAAGGAGAAAGTGTAAGCAACTTCATTTGCCTCAACAAAAAAAGAAAAAAAGAGGGCTCGACCCTCTTTTTTTTTACGCCGTTTTCGTATATAATGATAACAACACGAGAATTGATACGGCGGCTTGCCGCCGAAGGAGTGGCGCATATGGAAAATCAAAACCCGGAACAGAATACACAGGGTCGCTCGGTGCTGGAGGAGCTGTTTGGGGACAGCTTTGCCGACGGCCTGGACTTTTTACAGGATCCTCCCGCCCCGGAACAGCCTGATGCAGAGCCGCCGGTTCAAGAGGAACCCCCTGCCCGGGAGGCTCGGCCTGCCCGGAGGGAAAAGAAGGAGCAGCCGAAAAATACCTGGCAGAAGTCGGTGCTGCTGTATCTCCATGATTTCGTCTATTTTTTGGCGGCCATTATTGTGATTTTTCTGCTGCTGTTCCGGGTGGTGGTGGTTTCCGGCACCTCCATGAACAACACCCTGCTGGATGGCGACTATCTGCTGCTTCTTGGGGATCTGTTTTACGGGGAGCCGAAGCAGGGAGATATCGTGGTGGCCAGCAAGTCCAGCTTTGACAACGGCGCCCCCATTGTCAAGCGGGTCATTGCCACCGAGGGCCAGCTGGTATCCATTGATTTTGAAAAGGGCATTGTGTATGTAGACGGCGTGGCCCTGGACGAGCCCTATACCCTCACCCCCACCACCTACGAGGAGGGTATGGAGTTCCCCCTGATGGTGCAGGAGGGCTGCGTGTTTGTCATGGGTGACAACCGCAACGGCTCCAAGGACAGCCGGGATCCGGCTATCGGGCTGATCGACAAGCGGGAAATCCTGGGCAAGGTGGTGTTCCTGTTCGTCCCCGGCACCAACAGGAACCAGGTGCAGCGGGACTTTGGCCGGATCGGAACGGTGAGCTGATGCCGGAGCAGATGAACATTCAGTGGTACCCCGGCCACATGACCAAGACCCGCCGGCAGATCGAGGAGGATCTGAAGCAGGTGGATGCCGTGTGTGAGATCGTGGATGCCCGCATTCCCATGGCCAGCCGCAACCCGGATATCGACCGGCTCTGCGGCGCAAAGCCCCGGATCGTCATCTTGAACCGCATGGATCTGGCGGATCCGGCTGCCACAAAGGGCTGGGCGGCCTATTTCCGCAGCCATCAGCTGCTTGCCCTGCCTGTGGACTGCAAAAACCGCCGGGGCATCGGGGATTTTCAGCCTGCCGTACGGGAGGCGCTGAGCGAGAAGCTCCGGCGCAATGCGGCCAGGGGCATGGCAAAGCCCTGCCGGATCATGGTGGTGGGCATTCCCAATGTGGGCAAATCCACCTTTATCAACCAGATCTCCGGGCGCAAGGGCGCCAAGGCGGAAAACCGGCCCGGTGTCACCCGGGGCAAGCAGTGGGTCAGCGTGGACAATGGCCTGCTGCTCCTGGATACCCCCGGCATTCTCTGGCCCAAGTTTGACGATCCCCAGGTGGGCCTGCTGCTGGCCTACACCGGGGCGGTGAAGGACGGCGTGATGGATTTGGAGGAGCTGGCGTGCAGCCTGATGGAGCTGCTGTGGCGGCGCTATCCCCAGACCTTGCGGGAGCGCTACGGCCTCCAGGCGGAGCCGGGCGCACCGGGCTACGAGCTTCTGGAGCTGGCCGGCCGTCGGCGGGGCTATCTGCTGGCCCACGGCGAGGTACACACCGAGCGCATGGCACGGGCGCTGCTGGACGAGTTCCGCAGCGGGAAGCTGGGCAAGTTTACCTTGGAGGAACCGAAAGATGGAGAATAAGAACCTGTGGCAATATGAAGATGCCCTGTACAGCCGGGGCTTTACTACGATCTGCGGCGTGGACGAGGCGGGCAGAGGGCCCCTGGCCGGGCCGGTGTGTGCGGCGGCGGTGATCCTGCCGCCCCATTTGCAAATCCCCGGCCTGGACGACAGCAAAAAACTCAGCGACAGGCGCCGCCGGGAGCTGGCCCCCATCATTATGGAGCAGGCCCTGGCCTATGGCATCGCCTTTGCCAGCCCGGAGGAGATCGACCGGCTCAACATTTTGCAGGCCACCTTCCTGGCCATGGAGCGGGCGCTGGAGCAGCTTCCTCTGCGCCCGGACTATATGCTCCTGGACGGCAACCGGGAAAAGGACTTCGGCCTGCCGGTGCAGACCATTGTCAAGGGCGACAGTCTCAGCGCCAATATTGCGGCGGCTTCTGTGCTGGCCAAGGTCACAAGAGACGATCTGATGATCCGCATGGCCCAGGAATATCCGGGCTATGGCTTTGAAATTCACAAGGGCTACGGCACCAGGGCACACTATCAGGCCCTGGATACATACGGCCCCTGCGCCATTCATCGCAGGAGCTTTCTGAAAAAATATGAGCAGCGGAAGTAAAATCGCCGGCTCCTGGGGCGAGGCTTTGGCTGCCGAATACCTGCGGAAGAAGCACTACCGGCTGGTGGCTGCCGGCTACCGCAGCCGCTTCGGAGAAATTGACCTGATCGTGAAAGACCGGAAATATATTGTATTTGTAGAGGTCAAATTGCGCAAATCTTCGGATTTTGCCGCGGCCCGCTCCTATGTGGATCGGCGCAAGCAGGATCGCATTCGCATCACGGCGGCCAGCTTTCTGTCCCGCAACCCCACGGAGCTTCAGCCCCGGTTTGATGTGATCGAAATTTATGCGCCCCAGGGGGTGCAGACCGAGCACCCGGAGATCAACCATTTAGAGGAGGCTTTTCAATGAATTTTCCCGTATTTGATTTACATTGTGATACCGCACTGGCCCTGCTGGGGCCGGAGCTGAGCGGCGGCGTGTCCCTGCGCCAGAACAAGGGGCATATCGACCTGGAGCGGGCGGCCGCCCTGCCGGGCTATGCCCAGTGCTTCGGCTGCTTTACCACCACCTGGGAGCATTTGCCGCCGAACATCACCGTCACCGAGGTGTTCGAGCGGGAGATGAATGCAATTCTCAGCCAAATGGAGGCCAACAGCGACCGAATTTGTCAGGCCTTTACCGCCGACGAGGTGCGCCGCAACGCCGAGCAGGGAAAAATGTCCGGCATTCTGACCGTCGAGGGCCCGGCGGGCTTTGGCTTTGACCCATCGCTGCTGGAGCTTTTGTACCAGGTGGGCTTCCGCATTTCCACCCTGGGCTGGAACGAGAAAAATCCCCTCACCGGCTCCCACAAAACCGGCGGCGGCCTCACCGACCGGGGCAGGGAATTTGTGAAAGAAGCCCAGCGCCTGGGCATTTTGATCGATGTGAGCCACATCAGCGACGAGGGCTTCTGGGACATTATGAAAATCACCGAAAAGCCCATCATCGCCAGCCATTCCAACAGCCGGGCGGTGTGCGACAACAGCCGGAACCTGACCGATGAGATGTTCCGGGCCATCTGCGAAAGCGGCGGTGTGGCCGGCTTCAACCAGTGTGCGCCCTTTGTGGGCGAAAGGCCAGATCTGGACACGGTTTGCGACCATATTCTCCACTTCCTGGAGCTGGATCCCGATGGAACGCATATTGCCCTGGGCGGCGACCTGGACGGCTGTGATGAGCTTCCCCGGGGCTTCGAGGGCGTGCAGAGCTATCCCGCCATGGCCGAAAAGCTGCTTCAGCGGGGCGTGGGGGAGAAAATCGTGTATCAAATCTTTTGGGATAACGCCCTGCGGGTGCTGGAAAGCGCAGAATAGGCTTTTCGCCATGTACCCCAAAACGGTCATTGCGAACCGGCCCGCTTATATGCGGCAATCCCCTGAAATGAGAAAAGGCTCCATTTTATGACGGAAAATAGGGGATCTCCACGGCAGTGTGCGCTGTTTGCCGGAATGACATGAGATATTTCACGAGCATCTGTACATAAAAAATCCAAAAAAAGTGTGGTGAATATATGGCCCTTTATGTAATGGGCGATCTCCATCTGTGTCTGGGCGCACCCAAGCCTATGGATATTTTCGGCGGCGCCTGGGTGCATTATATGGACAAGCTCCGCCGGGGCCTGTCGGTGATCCGGCCGGAGGATACCACGGTGCTGCTGGGAGATCTGAGCTGGGCGCTGGATTTGAAAGAGGCGGCGCCGGACTTCGCCTTTATCAATGCTATTCCCGGACGGAAGATCATTGTGAAGGGAAATCACGACTACTGGTGGAGTACGGCCTCGAAATTCTATCAGTTTTGCGCCGAGCAGGGCTTTTCCGACCAGTGGATCCTGCACAACAACTTCTATGAATATGGGAACTTTGCCATCTGCGGCACCAGGGGCTGGTTTTTCGAAGAGGAGCGCAGCGGCGCCCATGACGAAAAGGTGTTCCGCCGGGAGCTTTGCCGGCTGGAAGCATCCCTGAAAGCGGCAGGGGAGCGGGAAAAGCTGGTTTTTCTCCACTATCCGCCCCGCTACCGGGGCTACTGTTGCGATGAGATTTTGGAGCTGCTGCGCCGCTATGAGGTGCGCCGCTGCTTCTATGGCCATCTCCACGGGGCAAGCCACGCCCTGGCCATGGAGGGCCTGTGGGACGGCACGGAATATCGCCTGGTATCGGCAGATCGGCTGAATTTTTGCCCCTATTTGGTGCTGCCCTGAAAATTACCAGAAATTTTACAAAAAGGGGTGGACAAACCCTGTTTTTTCTGGTAAAATACTACGGTTGCAAATATTATACAGTACGGCTGTCCTGCACAGCCGATTTTGGGAGGATCAAAACAATGAATGTAATCCGCAATGAGCGCAACGGAAATCAGACCACCATCGTGGTGGAGATCGACAAGGAGCTGATGGAGACCGGTGTCAACAAGGCTTATCTCAAGGCCCGGAAGAATATCCAGCTCCCCGGCTTCCGCAAGGGCAAGGCCCCCCGGAAGATGGTTGAGGCCATGTACGGCGCTCATGTATTTTATGAAGACGGTCTGGAGGAGATTTTCCCCCAGGTTTATCAGTATGCCGTGACCGAGCAGGGTGTCAAGGCCGTTGGCCGCCCCAGCCTGACGGATATGCAGATCAGCGACGATCATATCGTGACCATTACCATGACCACGGATGTCTACCCCGAGGTCACACTGGGTGACTATAAGGGCCTGGAGGTGGAAAAGCCCGAGGCCACGGTCACCGACGAGCAGGTTCAGAAGGAGCTGGAGCGCATGGCCAAGGATGTGTCCTCCACCGAAACCGTGGATCGGCCCGCCGAGATGGGCGACACCGCCAACATCGACTACGAGGGCTTTGACGATGGCGTTCCTTTCAAGGGCGGCAAGGACGAGCATTTCGACCTGAAGCTGGGCTCCGGCGCCTTTATCCCCGGATTTGAGGAGCAGGTCGTGGGCATGAGCGCCGGGGAGGAGAAGGACATCCAGGTCACTTTCCCGGAGGAGTACCATGCCAAGGAGCTGGCCGGCAAGGGCGTTGTGTTCCATGTGAAGTGCAACACCGTCACCGTGACCACTGTGCCGGAGATGGACGATGAGTTTGCCAAGGATGTTTCCGAGTTCGACACGCTGGAGGATCTGAAAGCGGATATCCGTGCCAAGGCTCTGGAGCGTGACCAGAAGCAGATCGACCGGGACTTCCGGGAGGCCGCTGTGAACAAGGCTGCCGACAATGCTACTGTGGAGCTGCCCAACGGCCTGATCGAACAGGAGCTGGACAATGAAATGGAGCGCTTTGCCTATCAGCTCCAGATGAACGGCTACAGCATAGAGCAGTATGCCGAAATGACTGGCGGCGACATGAACACCCTGCGCAATGTGTTCCGGCCCAATGCCGAGAAGCAGGCGAAGATCCATGTGACCCTGGCGAAGATCATGGAGGTGGAGGGCATTACCGTGACCGACGAGGAGCGGGAGGCCGAGTATGCCGATCTTGCCAAGCAGTATGAGATGGAAGTGGACAAGGTCAAGGAAATGGTTCCCGCCGACGAGGTGGACGAAAGCCTGAAGACCCGCAAGGCCATGGATCTGATTGCAGAAAATGCCGTGGCCGTGGCTCCTGCAGAAAAAGAAGAGGAAGAAGAAGAGGAATAAGTACCCGATTGCCTGGTTAGAATGTTTCAGACTGATCAAAGGCAGTTCACATTTGGAACGTCCGCAAAAAGCCGGGCTTTCCGTCAATAGAAACCCCTGAAAGGAGACAAATCATGAGCTTAGTACCCTATGTTGTGGAGCAGACCAGCCGCGGAGAGCGGAGTTACGACATTTTCTCCCGCCTGCTGAACGACCGCATTATTTTTCTGTCCGAGGAGGTCAACGATACCACTGCCAGCCTGGTGGTGGCCCAGCTTCTGTACCTGGAGGCCCAGGACCCGGACAAGGACATCCAGTTTTATATCAACAGCCCCGGCGGCAGCGTCACAGCCGGTATGGCGATCTATGATACCATGCAATACATCAAGTGCGATGTGGCGACCATTTGTGTCGGCCTGGCCGCTTCCATGGGCGCTTTCCTGCTCAGCGCAGGGGCCAAGGGGAAGCGCATGGCCCTGCCCAATGCGGAGATCATGATCCATCAGCCCTCCGCCGGTACCCAGGGGCAGATCACAGACATGGCCATTCATATGCGCCGCCTGCAAACCATCAAGGAGCGCATGAACAGCATCATGGCCGCCAACACCGGCAAGAGCATCGAGGAGGTCACCGCCGCCTGCGAGCGTGACAATTTTATGACCGCTCAGGAGGCACTGGAATTTGGCCTTGTAGACCGGGTTCTGGAGCGCCATTGATCTAAAGGAAAAGGCGGTATCAGGTTCATGGCAAGACGAGAAGAGCAGGGAATGCGCTGCAGCTTCTGCGGCAAGCGTGAAACCCAGGTCGGGCGGATGATCGCCGGGCCGGGGGTGAACATTTGCAGCGAATGCGTGCGGGCCTGCAATGAGCTGCTGAAAGAGGAAATGGTGCTGGATAATCCGTCCGGCGGGGGCGGGGCCAGCCATGTCCCCACTCCGGCGGAGATCAAGAGCTTCATGGACGGCTATATTATCGGCCAGGAGGAAGCGAAGATCGCCCTGTCTGTGGCAGTTTACAATCATTATAAGCGTATTTTCAGGGCGCAGGAATCGGAAGTGGAGCTGCAAAAGAGCAACATTCTGCTGATCGGGCCTACCGGCAGCGGCAAGACCCTGTTTGCCCAAACCCTGGCACGGTTTTTGGAGGTTCCCTTTGCCATTGCCGATGCCACCACCCTGACCGAAGCCGGCTATGTGGGCGATGATGTGGAGAATATTCTCCTGCGCCTGCTTCAAGCTGCGGATTTCGATGTGGAGCGGGCCGAGCATGGCATTATCTACATTGATGAAATGGATAAAATCGCCCGAAAGAGCGAAAATACCTCTATCACACGGGATGTTTCCGGCGAGGGTGTCCAGCAGGCGCTCCTGAAAATCCTGGAGGGTACGGTTGCCAGCGTTCCGCCCCAGGGCGGCAGAAAGCACCCGCAGCAGGAAATGATCCAAGTGGATACCACCAATATTCTGTTTATTTGCGGCGGTGCTTTCGATGGACTGGATAAGATCATCGAGGCCCGCACCGACCGTTCGGCCATTGGCTTCGATGCCCCGGTGCAGAGCAAGAAAAAGCGGGATGTTGGCAAGCTGCTGGCCCAGGTGGAGCCTTATGATCTGCTGAAATTCGGCATCATTCCCGAGCTTGTGGGCCGCTTGCCGGTGATCACCTGCCTGGAAAGCCTGACAGAGGACGATTTGGTCCGTATTTTGTCAGAGCCGAAGAATGCCCTTGTGCGCCAGTATCAGGAGCTGTTCCGCATGGATCAGGTGGAGCTGGAAATTCCCCAGGAGACCCTGCGGGCCGTAGCCCGGAAGGCGCTGGAGCGGCAGATCGGCGCCCGTGGCCTGCGGGCGGTGATGGAGCGCATGGTCACGGGGATCATGTATCAAATTCCCTCCGATTCCAGTATCACCAAGGTCATCATCACCCCGGAGGTGCTGTCCGGCGGGGCGCCGACAGTGCTGCACGGCAGTGAGCCCCGGGCGCTGTCCGACGGAGCATAAGCGAAATGACACAGTTCGGAGAGGGGCAGTAAAAAAGCTGTTATTGCGAACCGGGCCGAAGGCTGGTGCGGTGACTGCGGGGAATGCCTGCGGTACGATCCCCTAAGCGTTTAGAGCGGACACCGATCTAACCGGGGGGATTGCTGCACCAGTGTGCGTGCTGGCTCGGAATGCCATACGGCTTTTTTACAGCCTCTTTCTTCTTAACAAGGCGCTGGCAAGGAACATTGTGCCAACGGTTTTAGACAGTTGGGAAAGGAGTTCCCTATGAGTGAAGAAATGACAAGTGAACGGATGCCAATTCTGGCGCTGAGAGGAATGGTGGTGTTCCCGGAACAGACCATTCATTTTGAAGTGGGCCGGGTGAAGTCCGCCCATGCTCTGGAGGCGGCGATGAAGCAGGATCAGCGCCTGCTGCTGGTGCCCCAGCGGAGCTTGACCGACGACGACCCCAGGCAGAAGCAGCTCTATCCCATTGGCACCATCGCCCAGGTCAAGCAAATCCTTCGTGCCCAGGGCGAGAGCATTCGGGTGCTGGTGACGGGCATCAGCCGTGGCCGGATCGTGGAGATCGATCAAAACGAGCCTTACCTCTGCGGCGAAGTTTTGCCCTTGCAGGAGGCCCCGGAGAACGACAGCATGAGCAGCCGGGCCATGCGCCGGGAGGCGGGCAGCCTATACAGCGAATATCTGGAGCTGACGGAGCATCCGGCGCCTGCCGTGCAGCTCACCATCTATACCACCGATCGCTGCGGCCTGGCAGCAGACTGCATCGGCCAGCATTCCGGCATCGACTATACCGAAAAAGCCCGCCTGCTGATGCAGATGAACCCCACCCGCCGCTTGGAAATGGCCCTGCACTATCTGAGCGGGGAGATGGAAATGCTCCGCCTGGAATCGGATATTGCCGAGCGTACCCGGGCCAACATGGATCAGCAGCAGCGGGACTACTATCTGCGGGAGCAGATCAAGACCATTCGGGAGGAGCTGGGCGAAACCGAGGAGGCGGAATATGCCGAGCTGGAGAAAAAAATCCGCAGCCTGCACCTGGAGCCGGACAGCGAAAAGAAGCTGTTAAAGGACTTAGAGCGCCTGAGCAATCAGGGCTTTGGCTCCTCCGAGGCCACCGTCCTGTATAATTATCTGGATACGGTGCTGGAGCTTCCCTGGAATGTGACCACCAAAGAGCGAGTCGATGTGGAAGCGGCCCGGAAAATTCTGGATCGGGATCACTTCGGGCTGGACAAGGTGAAGGAGCGCATTCTGGAAACCATTGCCGTGCGGCAAATGGCCCCGGAAATGCCGCCCCAGATCATCTGCCTGGTTGGCCCTCCGGGGGTTGGCAAGACCTCTATCGCCTATTCCGTGGCAAAAAGCCTGAATCGGAAAATGGCCCGGATCTCCCTGGGCGGCATCCACGATGAGGCGGACATTCGGGGCCATCGCAAAACCTACATCGGCGCCATGCCCGGCCGGATCCTGGCGGCGGTGAAGCAGGCCGGCTCCAGCAATCCCCTGCTCCTGCTGGACGAGGTGGATAAAATGGGCAGCGATTACCGGGGCGACCCCAGTGCGGCCCTGCTGGAGGTGCTGGACGGCGAGCAGAACAAGACCTTCCGGGATCACTATGTGGAGATCCCCTTTGACCTGAGCAAAGTGATGTTCATTACCACGGCCAATACCCTGGATACCGTGCCCCG
The DNA here is from genome assembly GCA_964383485.1 of uncultured Oscillospiraceae bacterium. Lineage (GTDB taxonomy): Bacteria > Bacillota > Clostridia > Oscillospirales > Oscillospiraceae > Faecousia. The sequence continues at coordinate 3,132 of CAYLHM010000011.1, read as the reverse complement.
GCCCCTACTGGATCGCATGGAGATCATCGAGCTTTGCTCCTATACCGACGAGGAAAAGCTCCAGATCGCCAAGCAGCATCTGATCCCCAAGCAGCTGCGCAAGCATGGCCTGAAAAAGAGCCAGCTTCGGATCACCGATGATGCCATTCGGGAGATCATCTCCTGCTACACCAGGGAGTCCGGCGTGCGCAGCCTGGAGCGGAGCATTGCGGAGATCTGCCGCAAGGCGGATATGCAGCTTTTGAACCCGGAGGGCAGCAAAAAAATCCAGGTGCAGGGCAGCAATTTGGAGGAATTTCTGGGTGTCCGGAAGTTTCTGCCGGACCGCCTGCCCGGATCCGATCAGATCGGCCTGGTCACCGGCCTGGCCTGGACGGCAGTCGGCGGCGAGACCCTGGAGGTGGAGGTCAATGTGATGGAGGGCAGCGGCAAGCTGGAGCTTACCGGCAACCTGGGCGATGTGATGAAAGAATCCGCCCATGCGGCCCTGAGCTATATCCGTGCCAATGCCAGAAGCCTGGGTGTTGCCGAGGATTTCTATAAAACCAAGGATATCCATGTCCACTTCCCGGAGGGTGCGGTACCCAAAGACGGCCCCTCTGCCGGTGTGACCGTCTGCACGGCCATGGTTTCCGCCCTGACCCAGACCACCGTGCGCCGGGATGTGGCCATGACCGGCGAGATCTCCATTCGCGGCCGGGTGCTGGCCATTGGCGGGCTGAAAGAAAAGACTATGGCCGCACTGCGCCATGGGGTCAGCACGGTCATCATTCCCAAGGACAACGAGCGGGATCTCCAGGAGATCGACCCCACCGTGCGCCGCTCCCTGAATTTCATCACTGCACAGACGGTGGATACGGTGCTTCGTGCGGCTCTGAACCCCAAAGCGGAGGAGCAGCGCCCCGGACTTCTGCCCATTCCGGAGGAAGTGTCCGCCAAGGCCCACCGGCCGGGTCTTCGCCAGTGAGGTAGGGCTATGAACCTGCAAAAAGTGGAATTTCTCATTTCTGCGGCATCTGCCGGGGACTTTCCCCGGCGGCGCCTGCCGGAAATCGCCTTTGCGGGCAAGTCCAATGTGGGGAAGTCCTCGGTGATCAACCGCTTGCTCCAGCGCAAAAATTTTGCCAGGGTAGGGGATAAGCCCGGCAAAACCGTCCATGTGAACTATTTTACCGTGGATGACCGCTGCTATTTTGTGGATCTGCCCGGCTATGGCTTTGCCAAGGTCTCCCGGGGAGAGAAGGATCGCTGGGCCAGGCTGATGGAGGATTATTTCGCAGCCGGACGCATCGACCTGGGCGTGCTGATCGTAGATGCCCGCCATGCACCCACCAATAATGACATCACCATGGCAAACTGGTTCAAGGAAGCTGACTGCCCTTTTGTGGTGGTGGCGAACAAGCTGGATAAGCTGAAAAAAAGCGAAATTCAGCCCAATTTGCAGACCGTTCGCCAGGATCTTGCGCTGCCGGAGGACTGCGTGCTGATCCCCTTTTCCGCCGAAAAAGGCGACGGCCGGGAGGCGCTTTTGAGGCAGATCCTGGCTGTGGCCGCCCCTGCCCGCTGAGGAATACGGCGATGGAACTACTGTATGCAGATGATGCCCTGGCGGTGTGCATCAAGCCCCCAGGGCTGCGCTCTACCGATGAGGTGCCCAGCCTGGTCAGCCAGGCCCTGGGTGATCCTCAGACACAGGTGCGCACCGTCCACCGGCTGGATCAGGTGGTGGGCGGCCTGATGGTTTTGGCCCGCAGTCCCCAAGCGGCGGCGGAGCTTTCCAGACAGATCCGGGAGGGCAGCTTTGAAAAGGAATATACCGCCGTGATCCACGGCAGTCCGGCCCAGGACAGCGGCAGACTGCGGGATCTGCTGTACCGGGATCGCCGGAGGTGTATGACCCTGGTGGCGCAGCAGATGGACAAGGGCGTGCAGGAGGCGGTGCTGGACTACCGGGTGACTGCCCGGCAGGGAACACTGAGCCGGGTGGCCGTCACGCTGCTCACAGGAAGAACCCACCAGATCCGGGTGCAGTTTGCCAGCCGCGGCCTGCCCCTGGTGGGGGAGCGGAAGTATAGCACGCTGAACGACCCCTGCACCCTGGCCCTTTGGTCGGCGCACCTGGCTTTTACCCACCCCAGCACGGGGGAGCCCATGGAATTTTCTCTGGAACCGCCGGAAATCTACCCCTGGACGGTTTTTGAGAACGAAAAAATAGATCACAGCGTAGAAAACACTTGATTTTGCCGCAGAAGTTTGGTATAATTCTACTGTATCTGCGGCAGATCAAGCAGATCATGATCCCATGCGGAGCGGTCATAACGGCCCTGACTCCAAATTTTTCGGCGGTTTGGCCGTCTGCTCCGCTGAAAGTCCTTGATATACAAGGGCTTCCAAAATTAAAAATCCAATCATTTTTTACTTTCTCTCCTGCTTTTCTCGCCAAAGGTTTCTTGCGTGATTTTGGAGCGAAAAGCAGACGGAAATACATATGGAGATGTACCCAAGCGGTTGAAGGGTCCGGATTCGAAATCCGGTAGGCGCCCTCTGGGCGTGCTGGGGTTCGAATCCCCACATCTCCGCCATCAAGAGGCTATAAAAAAGATATAGCCCGCAAAAACCCCGATCCTTTCGGGGTTTTTTTGCTGTCTAAATGCCGTGATTTCAGAATTCATAGTAGATATATAACCGCCTTTTGCTTTGAGAATACTGAGTATATAGGCCCTGATCCGTCTGCTTCCTCTGAAAGAAAGGCCCAGCGTAACAGGAAAGTTTCAAAATACCACTACTATTCCACCCTTGACACAGATCAAAACTCATCATTTGCTCCATTGTCAGGTTTTCCTTAAAGTCAGTTATTTCGTACTATGTTTGAAATTTCTGCGTACTTGATTGTTTTTTTATACCGTGTATAATATCAATATAGGCGGATCATCTGCTTACATTTTTCTCATTAGGAGGACAAAAGAATGAACTACGAATTGCCCAAAAGGTATTGGGAGGAACGGGACCCAAAAGGGAAAAAAGTCGAAAGAGGAAAGCTGCTTGGCATGATCGAGGATTACATTGCCAGGCACAATGTCATGGGGCTGGCGACCTCGCACGATGATATTGTGCGAAATACGCCCGTGGAGT
>CAYLHM010000010.1:0-16227 GCA_964383485.1 uncultured Oscillospiraceae bacterium | reverse complement strand
CACCCCTTGGCCCATCATAACTGCGAGGGGCAAGAGCGGCTTCGCCGCCATAGGCTGTCGAAAAACCATGTCATTCCGATAAGTAGCGCACACGGACGCAGGAATCCCCCCGTTTCCTAACAATTTAGGAGATTGCCACACCAGATAAGCGGGTTGATCCGCAATGACAGCTTGCTTTTAGATTGCCGAAAAATCCCTGTCATTCCGAGCGAGCGAAGCGAGTCGAGGAATCTTGGCATGAATTGTTTTTGCAGATAAAACAAGAAATGCGTAGACCCCTCGGCTGCGCTCGGAGTGACAACGCTGGCGGTTGCTTTGGTCGCATTCGACCAAGTGTTCGCAGAAACGCCAACCTGCCACCCCTGCGAAAGCATCGGGAGCTTTGCCATTCACCGGGCTGCTTCGCAAATTCCAAAAAAGTGGAAGTTTTATGCCGCAAACTTTCATTTTATGTATAAATAATTATAAGTATAGTTACAATTATTGTTGACAAAAATAAAAATATCGGCTATAATCCTATAAAAGGAGGCGCATTGTATGGCAATTACAAGCAAGGAGGGCATCTTGAAAGTGCTGTCCGCCTACAATCCGTGGTGGAAGACCGGCACTGTCAACCCGAGGATGTCTAAGACCTATAAGAGATTTGCGTTTCACGAAGCAATGAAGCGGCTGGATCAAACGGATCTCCGCCGGACGGTCGTGCTTACCGGGACCCGCCGTGTGGGCAAGACCACAATTCAGTATCAGATGATTGAGACCCTGCTGAAGCGGGGCGTTGCTCCGCAAAAGATCGTGTTCATTTCCATGGATCACCCCATGCTGAAGCTGGGCGGCGTGAATGAGGTTCTGGAATGCTACCATGAGAACATTTATGCCGAGCAAGATGTGTACTACTTTTTTGATGAGATCCAGTATGCCCAGGACTGGGACAAGTGGCTGAAGACGATTTATGATATGCAGCCGGACACTCGGGTGGTCGCCACCGGCTCTGCCAGCCCCGCTCTCATCAAAGGTAATCAGGAAAGCGGAGCAGGCCGCTGGACGGTGATCCAGGTCCCCACCATGTCTTTCTATGAGTATTGCGAAATTCTGAATTTGGAGCGCCCAAAGCTGCCTCAAAATTTGAAGATCACGCAAATGCTCCACATGAGCCAGCAGGATCGCACAAAAATCATGCTTCAGCTTTCAAAAGTGCAGAATCATTTCAACCGCTATTTGCAGGTGGGGGGCTTCCCTGAGCTGGCACTGGCCGACAACGACATGATGGCGCAGCAGATCATGCGTGAAGATGTGGTGGATAAGGTTCTAAAGCGGGATCTTCCTTCCTTATATAATATCCGCAACGCCACGGAGCTGGAGCGTATTTTCCTGTACCTGTGCAATGTGTCCTCTGAAATTGTATCTATTGAAGCCATTGCAAAGGAGCTAAGCGGGGTATCCCGTCCCACCGTTGAAAACTATATTCAGTATCTGGAGAGCGCCAACCTGATCTATCAAAGCTGGCCGGTAGACATGGCGGGGAAGCGTGTGCTGAAGTCCAAGCCGAAGATCTACATTGCGGATGCCGCTATTCGCAACGCCGTGCTGATGGACGATTCGCTGCTGACCGATCCTGTGGAAATGGGAAAAATTGTTGAAACGGCTGTTTATAAACATGTGGGCGCATTCTATTATCAGAAAGCAACCTCCGTGGGTTACTTCCGTGGCGGCAAAAGGAACAAGGAAATTGACATTGTGGTAGACTGTCATAATACGGGCAATATTTTGATCGAGGTCAAATACCGGGAGGGCGCACCGATTTCGGACGACGATGCCATTTCCGAGCTATGCGGCGAAGCATCTGCGGCAATCGTTGTAACCAAGGCCGCTTCCGACTTCGGCGTTCACAGCACCAAATCCGGCAAGGATATGCTCCGTATTCCGGCGTTTGCATTTCTGTATCTGCTGGGCCATGCCGAATGGAACGGCTATAAGGGCGTGAACGGATTATAATAAGGGAACCTCTAAAAGCGCATCTGGGTTTTTAGAGGTGACCCAAAGGAAATCAGGGTCGAGATTGGCGGCAATTCCGCCGGGGGAAGGGTTCGGCGCTGTACAAGATCGTTTTTTCGCCGAATGCCTTGCATCTGCCGGGGCGGTACGGTATAATATCTTCGGGATGATCCATCATCAAGGAGGCATGGGCATGACCAATCAGGATATTCGGCGCATTGCCTTGCAGCAATCCGCTTACGACTGCAACTGTGCGCCATCGGATTTTCTGCGCAGTGACAGCATCGTAACCCTTTCTCAGCGGAACCCCCTGGCCCGGAAATATCTGCCTCTGCCCTTTCAATGTGATCTGGTGTCCTACGGCAATAATGTGGTAGCCCAGGTCAGCCCGGAGCTGGCGGAGCCTGTGCAGTCCTATATCCGCAAATATCCCATGCCGCACGGCCTGGAACCGCCCAATTTGCAGGTGCTGGAGGAAATGCTCCGTCCCCACGGCCTGAAAATCTGCTTTATGGCGGAATATTTTCTGCCGGATCTGTCGCTTTTGCGGGAGCAGCCCTGCAATTATACCCTGCGGTTGCTCCGACAGCAGGATTTCACCGGGCTGTATCTGCCCCAGTGGAGCAACGCCCTGTGCGCCCAGCGCAGGGAATTGGATGTATTGGGCGTGGGCGCCTACGACGGCGAAACGCTGATCGCCCTGGCAGGCTGCTCTGCCGATTGTCCGAATATGTATCAAATCGGTGTCGATGTGCTGCCCGCCTACCGCCGGCAGGGCATTGCCGCTGCCATCACCAGCCGCTTGGCGCTGGAAATTCTGGCACTGGACAAGGTTCCCTTCTACTGCGCCGCCTGGTGCAACATTCCCTCCGTGCGGAACGCCCTGCGCAGCGGCTTCCGTCCCGCATGGGTAGAGGTGACCGCAAGGGACAACGCTTTTGTAGAACAAATCAACCAAATCGAACCGAACTAGGAGGAAACGGGCATGGAGCGCAACCACAGGCTGGACAATTTCAAGGGTCTTTTGATCTTCCTGGTGTTGTTCGGCCATCTTCTGGAGCTGTTCGCCGGGAGCGGGCGGAAATTCCTCTATGTGCTGATCTATACCTTCCATATGCCCGCCTTCGCCTTTTCCACCGGCTACTTCGCTAAAAACGATTTGCCCCGGGCGGCACGGGATCTGCTGCTGCCCTACGGCGTGTTTCAGACCCTTTACCTGCTGTTTTCCAAATATATTTTGCAAAAGCCCGTGATTTTTCAGTATGCCACCCCGGACTGGCTGCTGTGGTATCTGCCGGCGGCCTTTCTGTGGATCGTTCTGCTGCCCGTTTTCAAAACCGACCGGCCCGTCAAACAAGCTCTGGCCCTGACCGCCGCTGCGGCCATCGCCCTGCTGGCGGGCTATGCCCCCAAAATCGGCTATTTCCTGACCCTGTCCCGTGCCCTGGTTTTTCTCCCCTTTTTCCTGCTGGGCTACTACCGTCTGCCGGATCGGCTGCTGGAAAACCGGCTGGATCGGTGCCTTGCGGCCGCCCTCTGCGCCGCCCTGGCCCTGCTGGACGGGGCGCTGATTTTGAGTAATTTGAACAAAATACAAGTACGATGGCTGTATGGCAGTCTTTCCTACGGGGTCACCGGCTCGGTGAGCATCCGGGCCGCATGGCTGTTCTTTGCCGCCGCCTGGACCCTGGGGCTGTACCTGGCCATGCCCCGGCGGCCGGTGCCGGTTTTGGCCCGCTGGGGGCAGTACACCATGGGCATTTACCTGTTCCACGGCCTGATCCTGCGGCTTCTGCGGCATTGGAAGGTCTTTGCCTGGCCGGAAGCCATGTCCATCTGCGTTGCCCTGGCGATGGCCGTGGCGCTGTGCCTGGCGCTGGGCAACCGCTCCGTCTGCCGCCTGGCCCGCCTGGAGCCTGTGCGGCAACGGCTTCCAATATCGAGAGGCTCTGATTAAATTTCTTGCGCCTGAAGGGCCGGAATTGGGCTCTTCCGAACTTTTCCTATTGCGAAACGATGGGATTTGCTGTATAATAAAGAAAAGAAGCAATCCCGTCCAAAGGAGGCGCTGCCGTGGCTTGGCTGGAAATCACCCTCAACACCGCAAATGCCGATGTGGAGGACATCGCCGCCGCACTCACTGCCCAGGGCTTTTCCGACCTGGTGGTGGAGGATCAGTCGGAATTTGAAGAATTTTTGGAGCAGAATCGAAGCTGCTGGGATTACATTGACGAACAGCTCCAGCAGGAGCTTCAGGGCCTGTCCCAAATCCGGCTGTACCTGCCCGAGGAAGAACCCGTCCGGCTTGCCCGGCTGGAGACCTTTGCCGCCCGGCAGAGCCTGCCCATGGAGGTCAAGCCCCTGGCGGAAAGCGACTGGTCGGAGAGCTGGAAGCAGAACTATCCCCCCGTGCCCGTTGGCAAGGGCCTGGTCATTCTGCCCTGCTGGCTGGATCCGGCCACAGCCGGCGACCGCACGCCGATTATCCTCAACCCCGGCCTGACCTTTGGCACCGGGGAACACCCCACCACCCAGCTGGTGCTGGAGGCCATGGAGGAGCTGGTGCGCCCCGGCTTCCACTGCCTGGACTTGGGCAGCGGCAGCGGCATTCTGTCCATTGCCGCCCTGCGGCTGGGGGCTGCCGAGGCCATCGGTGTGGATATCGACCCCAAGGCCGAGGACATGGCCCGGGAAAACGCCGGCTACAACGGCTTTTCCGCACCCCAATTCACCGCCCTCACCGGCAATGTCACCGCCGACCACGCTTTGCTCCGCCGTCTGGCCCAAAGGGACTACGACCTGGTGCTGGTGAACATTGTGGCCGATGTGATTTTGAGCCTGGCCCCCACCCTGCCCGCCTTTTTATCCGAGCGCAGCACCCTCATCTGCTCCGGCATTCTCCAAAGCCGGCTGATCGATGTGCGCCGGGGGCTGGAGGCCGCCGGGCTGACGGTTTTACAGCAGCGCCGCCGGGAGGACTGGTGCTGCATCATCGCAAAAAAGGAGTAAGACCATGAACATTTCCTACCGTACCCGCCGGCGCCTGAGCCGCCTGGGTATCGCCCTGCTTTCCCTGCTGCTGGCCGCCCTGGTGGGTTTGGTGTGCTGGCTGCTGTGGCTGGGCCGATATGTGGTGTATTCCCGGGACGGGGCCAGGCTGGATTTTTCCGCCACCGACCCCTTTGAGGGAGGCCAGGCAGCGGTGCCGCCGGAGTCCGCTATGGATGTGGAGATTTTCTATAACGAGGGCGGCTCCTCCACGCTTGGCGACCAGGAGCTGGTGCAGCTCTCCGGCAGCTCCATTTCCGCAGATATGCTGGAAAACCAGTTCGATGCCGTGATGCAGGCGGTCTCCGCCCTGCCCGGCGGCAGCACCGTGCTGGTGGATGTGAAAAGCATCCGGGGGGACTTCTACTATTCCAGCGAAGCCGGCCGGGCCTCCGACAGCATCCCCGCCGAGCGGATGGACGAGCTGCTGGAAACCCTGAAAAGCAAGGGCTGCTATATCATTGCCCGTATGCCCGCCCTGCGGGACTACTGGTACGGTCTGGAGCATGTGAACGACGGCATCTTCGTTTCCAACCGGCTCAGCCTGTGGATGGACGATGACCGCTGCTATTGGCTGAACCCCCAGGCCGAGGGCACCACGAGCTACCTGGCGCAGATCTTGGGCGAGCTGCGGAGCCTGGGCTTCAGCGAGGTGATGCTCACCGACTTCTCCGTGCCGGAAAATGACCGGGTTTATTTCGAGGGCGACCGGGCAGAGGCCCTGAACCAGCTTGCCGACAGTCTGGTGCGGGTGTGCAGCACCGGCAGCTTCGCCGTGTCCTTCTGCTCAGAAACGGCCGGGTTCACGCTGCCCAGCGGCCGCAGCCGGCTGTATCTGGAAAATGTCTCCGCCGCCGATGCCGCCGCCCGTGCCGAAGCCACCGGCTTGGAGGATCCGGCTGTTCGCGTGGTGTTCCTCACCGACCTGATGGACACCCGCTTCGACGATTACAGTGTCATTCGACCCCTGGCTATCATATCATAAAGGAGCGTTCAAAATGTCCATTCACATTCTAGACGAGGCCAACCGCTGCCTGAACTGCAAAAAGCCCATGTGTCAGCAGGGCTGCCCCATTCACACCCCCATTCCCACGGTCATTCAGCTCATGAAAAACGGCAAGCTGGACGAGGCCGGGAGAATGCTGTTTGAAAACAATCCCCTGACCACCGTGTGCAGCCTGATCTGCAACCACGAAAATCAGTGCGAGGGCCACTGTGTCCTGGGCCGGAAGGGTGCGCCGGTGCATTTCTCCGCCATCGAGCACTACATATCCGAAACCTACAGCACCAAAATGGTACACGGCCCCGCCCCCTCCAACGGCATTCGCACGGCCATCATCGGCGCAGGCCCCGCCGGGCTGACCATCGCCGTGGAGCTGGCCCGGAAGGGCTACCAGGTGACGATTTTCGAGAGTAAGGACAAAATCGGCGGCATTCTGCGCTATGGCATTCCGGAATTTCGGCTGCCCAAGCGCATTCTGGACGATTTTGAATACCACCACCTGACCCTGAAGGGCATTAAGATCCGCCCCAATACCAACATCGGCACCGCCATCACCATCGACGACCTGTTCCGGGACGGCTACAAGGCCATTTTCGTGGGCACCGGCGTGTGGCGGCCCAACCTGCTGCACATCAAGGGCGAAACGCTGGGCCATGTCCACTTCGGCATCAACTATCTGAATAACCCCGACAGCTTCCACCTGGGGGAGCGGGTCATCGTCATCGGGGCGGGCAATGCCGCCATGGATGTGGCCCGTACCGCCATTCGCCACGGGGCGCAGTATCTGCAATGCTTCTCCCGGAGCAACGACTACGCCGCCAGCAAGAACGAGGCGGACTACGCCATGCTGGAGGGCGTGGAGTTTGTGTACTGCAAGACCCCGGTGGAGATTGTGGACGAGGGCGTGATCTTTGCGGACACGGAGGTGGACGAGGACGGGCAGTTCGTGACCGTGCCGGGGACAGAGAAGCTCTATCCCGCCGACAGCGTGGTCATTTCCATCAGCCAGGGGCCGAAGAGCATCCTGGTGAACACCACCAAAGGCCTGGAGGCCAACGACCGGGGCCTGCTGCAAACGGATCCAGAGGGCCGTACCACCCGTCCCGGTGTGTTTGCCAGCGGCGATGTGGTCAACGGCGCCCGGACGGTGGTGGAGGCCGTGGCCTATTCCAAGACCGTGGCCCAGGCCATGGACGAATATATGCAGAGCCTGCCGGCGGAGGAAGCCTAAGGAAGAATTTGCCGCCCGCCGCACCAGATCCGCTCCTCATTTGAACAAACAAATCATACAAAAAGCCTGCCGCTAAACCGGCAGGCTTTTGAATATGGTTTTTCTTCACTCCACCAGGCGGCGGCTGTCCAGATGCACCTTGTGGTAGTACACCCAGGTCAGCACACTGCACACGATCCAGCCGGCTGGGTAGCTCATGGCGATGGGCAGGATCTCGTTGCAGACCCGGGCCATGATGAACAGATAAATCTGCCGGAACACCACAAAGGACGACAGCATGATGATCATGGGCGCCCGGCTGTTGCCTGCACCCCGCAGGGCACCGGCGTAGACCTGGTTCACACAGCAGGTGACATAGAACGGGGTGAGGTACCGCAGGAACATGGTGCCGTAGCTGATGATGTCCGGGTTCTTTTCAAACAAATATACAATATACGGCGCAAAAATCAGCACGGGAACCATGAGCATCAGCGTGGTACCCTCAGCCAGCAGCAGGCCGCAGCGCACACCCTGCTGCGCCCGCTCCGTCTGATTTTTCCCCAGATTTTGCCCCACAAAGGTGGTGACGGCCAGGCTGATGGACTGCATCGGCAGGAACAGCAGCTGATCCACCTTGGAATAGGCCGTCCAGCCGCCCATGCAAAGCTCCTGGAAATGGTTGATGTAGGACTGGACAAAAATGTTGGAAAAAGCGGTGACTGCCATTTGCAGAGCGGCGGGAATGCCCACAAAGAAAATCTTTTTCAGCATCCGCCAATGCAGCCGCAGTCTGCCAATGCGCACCCGGACACAGGAATTGGTGCGCAGCAGGGTGACGGTAATGAGCAGGGCGGAAATCCCCTGGGAGAGTATGGTCGCCAGGGCCACACCGGCCACGCCCATGTGAAACACGATGACCAGCAGCAGATCCAGCACGCAGTTCATCACGGCGCACACGGCCAGGAAATAAAACGGCCGGGCGGAGTCCCCCACGGCCCGGAGAATGCCGGCCCCCATATTATAGATCATCAGGCCGGTGACACCGGCAAAATAAATGGTGAGGTAGGCGGAAGCCTCGGCCATAGCGCTGTCGGGCATTTTGATGAGCTTCAGCATCAGCGGCGTGCCGCAGACACCCAGCACCGTAAAGGCCAGGCACAGAACCAGGGTCATGGCTACGGAGGTGTGTACGGCATCCTGCACATCGTCCTGCCGCCCGGCCCCGTAGTATTGGCTGATCACAACACCTGCGCCGGAGGCCAGGCCGGTGAAAAAGCCGATGAGGGTGTTGATGATCGGCCCAACGGTACCCACGGCGGAAAAGGCGGTGTCGCTGACGAAGTTGCCCACCACCCAGGTGTCCACCATGTTGTATAGCTGCTGAAATGCGTTGCCGACGAGCAGAGGAAAAGCGAACATTACAATATGGCGCAGGATGTTGCCCTCGGTCATGTCCACATCCCGCCTGCGCAAGCTGAGTTTAGCCAAAATGAAAGCCCTCTCTATATTATTCTATACTGTCGAAAAACGGCACAGATATTATAGCACAGCATCCTTGCGCCCGCAACTATTTTTTTGATTTTTTCGTCAAACCAGCTTGGTATAGGCCACGGCGGTTTGGGCGGTGAGGCGGGCGTTGTTGTACACCAGCTGAATATTGGAAGCCAGGGAATCCCCGCCGGTCAGCTCCGCCACACGGGCCAGCAGGAACGGTGTGGTTTCCTTGCCGTGGATGCCTTGCTCCCGGCTCTCGGCAATGGCCTGGTCGATGGCCCGGTTGATCACCTCCAGGGGCATGGCGTACTCCTCAGGAATGGGATTGGTCACCAGCATTCCGCCGGGGAAGCCCAGGTCATTTTGCACCTTGAATGCCTTTGCCAGCTCCTCCGGGGTGTCGATGCGGTAGTCCACCCGGAAGCCGGAGCGGCGGGTATAGAACGCCGGCAGCTCCTGGGTGCCGTAGCCGATCACCGGCACGCCCTTGGTTTCCAGGTACTCCAGGGTCAGGCCCAGATCCAGAATGGACTTGGCACCGGCGCAGCACACCAGCACCGGGGTGTGGCCCAGCTCCTCCAGGTCTGCGGAGATGTCCATGGTGGTCTCCGCCCCCCGGTGGACGCCGCCGATGCCGCCGGTGGCAAAGAAACGGATACCGGCCATGTGGGCTATGATCATGGTGGTGGTGACGGTGGTGGCGCCGTCCTCGCCCCGTGCCACCAGCACCGCCAGATCCCGGCGGGAGGCCTTGGCAATGGCACGGCCCTTTTTGCCGAAGTATTCAATTTCCTCCGGGGTCAGACCGGCTTTCAGACGGCCGCCGATGACGGCAATGGTGGCGGGCACGGCCCCGTTTTCCCGGATGATCCGCTCCACATTCAGAGCGGTTTCCACATTCTGGGGGTAGGGCATTCCATGGGAAATGATGGTGGATTCCAGCGCCACCACGGGCTTGCCCTGGGCCAGAGCCTCAGCGACCTCCGGGCTGATATCCAGATAAGGGTTCTTCATTGAAAAATATTCTCCTTTTCATGATGCCGCAGAGCTTCTGCGGTGTTTTTTCATTTTGTACAGTTCCTCGGCGGCCATGCGGGTCTTGGCCACCACATCGGGCTTTTTGGGGAAGCAATAGTACAGCACATCGCTGTTGCCGATGCAGATGATGTCCCCCAGCTCGTACCAGTAATAGTCCGCATACAGACCGTAGCAGGCCAGGGGCGGCTGGGCATAGTCCAGGCGGCCGCCGCAGCCGGTAAGGCGGAAGCCCTGGTCGCTGTGGCTCAAATGGCCGGAGCCGACCATGTAGATGGCTTTGAAATCCACCATTATGCCGATGTCCACATCGGTTTCCAGACTGTATGTTCCGTTTTCCAGTTCCCGGCGCAGCTCCTGCCGCTCCCAGGCGTACCAGTCGGGAATGTGGGTGAAATAGCCCGGCTCCTCCCGGGCTTGCAGATAGCCCTGCTCCGTGAGGGTCCAGCGCTTGCCGCAGTGCTTACAGCGCAGCTCGGTTCCCTTGCCTTCCATCTGCCCCTCGGTTTGGCAGGCGGGGCAGCGGTAGAGAATGCGGTTTAAGCCGTCCGCCCGGAACGGCTCGGAAACCAGCACGCCCCGCTCCTGCTGGTCCCGGAAATGGTCAAAGGTAAAGGCCCTGTCCAGAATTTCGTCCAGCTCCCGGACGGATTTTTCCCTGATTTCCTCCGGGGTGAGCAGGCACTGCACCTGGGCGCTGACCTCTACCTGCCGCTTTTGCAGGCAGTTGTACAGCGGATCCCGCAAAAAGGCCCCCTGGGTGCGGATCATCACCACCGGCACGGCCAGCTTTTTCAGCAGCACCCCCAATTTCCGGGGCAGGGGCGTGGCGGTGCCGTCAAAGGAATAGCTGGCCTCGGGATACATCAGCACATTCGTGTGCTTTTCCTTCAGCATATATTCCATATCCTGCACCAGGCGCACATCGGTGACAAATTTCCGGGTGGGCATACAGCCCAGGCTGCGCATCAGGCCCTCCTTGCCCACAAAGCCGTCGCTGGTGCAGACAATGGCGTGACAGCGGGGATAGAAAATGCGGTTGGCGATCATCAGGTCGATAAAGCTGGAGTGGTTCATCAAAATCAGGCAGCTTTGGCCCCGAATTTTTTCCATGCCCTGGGCGGTGAAGTGAAAATTCGTCTTTTTCAGCTCCCCCATGGCCACCAGGCGGATGAGGGTATTCAGCAGGAAGCTGGGCTTTTTCGGCGGACGATGGGCGGGCCGGGGCAGGGCCAGCACCTCGTCATAGTCCATGGTGACGGTTTTAATTTTCATTTTCCGGCTTGCTCCTCTGATGGACGAACAGCTTGTCCGGGCTGTGGGGCCGGGTGGCCTGGTAGCACAGCAGTGCCGTGGCGGCGATGCAGCTCAGCGCCGCCAGCACCTGGCTGACCCGCACGGGGCCCCAGTAAAGGCTGTCGGTGCGCAGGCCCTCGATCCAGGCCCGGCCCAGGCCGTACCAGGCCACATAGCCCAGGGCGATCTGACCGTCATACTGCCGCTTTTTGGACAGGAAGTGCAGGGCAATAAAGCCTGCCAGGTTCCATACGGACTCATACAAAAAGGTGGGGTGGTGATATTCCACCTGGCCGGTGGCGCTGTTCAGCAGGCCCATGCGCAGGAACCAGTCGGTTTCCGCACCGAAGGCCTCCCGGTTGAAGAAGTTGCCCCAGCGGCCGATGCACTGGCCGATGAGGAAGCCCAGGGCCACCAGGTCCAGGAGAGCGCTCAGCTTCAGCTTGCGCACCCGGCAGTACACCGCCACGCCGGCGATGGCCCCCAGCACGCCGCCGTAGATGGCCAGGCCGCCCTCCCAGATATACAGCACACTGATGGGATTTGACGCATAATCCGACCAGGAAAAAATGCAGTAGTACAACCTCGCACAAATAATCGCCACCGGCACCACACACAGCACACCGTCTGTGATCTCGTCCTGAGTGATGCCGAACTGCTTGCAGCGCCGCCAGGCGTAGAACACCGCCAGCAGCAGCCCGGTGACGATGACCAGGCCGTAGAGGTGGACGGTCAGCGGCCCCAGCTGAATGGTGCGGATGGGATCCCAGGAGATCCCCAGCCCCGGAAAGGAGATAACGGTGTAGGAATTGTTCATGGCAGATCGCTCCTTTGTGAAATGGAATAGTGATAGCTGTCAAAGCCTCCCCCTTTGGGGGAGGTGCCCAGTGCGCACACTGGGCGGAGAGGGCATATGGGGTAGATAAAAGATAATAGAGGTGGTGTCCCCTGCGGGGGACAATTAAAAAATGTATGCCGTAGGGAACGGGCTTGCCCTCTCAGTCTCGCCTGCGGCGAGCCAGCTCCCCCAAAGGGGGAGCCGTTGGTGCGCTCAAACACCCAGTGCGGCGGTGACGAGGATCCCCAGATTGTCCCGGTAGATCTCGTCAAACTGGGCCAGGGGCAGGGGATTGACCCCGGAACCGGCCTCGACGGTAAAGCCGGGGCGGCGGAAAGTCTTGATAAACCAGTCCTTGTACCCGGCAAAGGCCGAATTATAGGGCGCTTCCGTCAGGGTATAGCCGCTGAGCCGGGCAAATTCCTCTCCCAGCTCCTGGGCGCCGGGCACGAAAACGCCCTCAAACTGCCAGTAGATCTCCTTGCCCTGGGTGTGATAGGCCAGCACCAGCGCCGGGTCCAGGAACTCCGTGTACCCCGCCAGCGCCCGGGTCTCCTGCTGATCCAGGGGCGCACGGCCCACAAAATCCCGGGGGCCGGGGCGGGTATAGCCCTGGGAAAACTTGATCTCCCGGGCCTGAAGCCACCCGGCGGGGTAGTTCAGGTTCAGATCCACCCCCAGCAGGTTGGCTTTCCAGCCCTGGGGGAACGGAATGTTGGGATAGCGCTGGGCCAGGGCCGATGCCAGAATATATTCCTCCTGCTCCTGGCCGATGGCCCCGGTGACCAGATCCACCCCGTCGGGGTTGACCATGGGCACGGTGTAGATGGTGGCGGCCTCCTCGATCTCCTTGGCCCGCCTGCCGAAAATCTCGCCGTCCTGGCTGATGGCCTGGGCCAGCTCCTCCACAAATTTCAGGATCACCGGGGTGGTGATCCACTCGTTGGCGTGGTGGGCGGCGGTGTACAGCACCTTCCGCGGCCCTTGGCCGATGACCAGGGTGCGCACCGGCCGGCGAAAGGCCGTGGTGGTCAGAAGCTCGCTGCGGCAAAAGGGATAGGCCTGCACAAGCGCCTGAATGGTCTCGTCACAGAGCCGGGAGGTCATGGGTACATCTGTTTGCACGATGGGCATAAAAATCACCTCTCATGATTTTATGCCCCATGGGCGGAAAAGGTTACGCCATCTCCAGCGCCAGCGGCTTGCCGCCCAGAATGTGGAAATGCAGGTGGGGGACGGTCTGCCCGGCATCTCCGCCGCAGTTGGACACCACCCGGTAGCCGCCGGACAGGCCCTCGTTGCGGGCGATTTGGGGAATGATCTCAAAAATATGGGCGACCACGGCGGAATTTTCCCCGGTGATGCCGTCCACCGACGGAATATGCGCCTTGGGGATCACCAGAATGTGGGTCGGCGCCTGGGGTGCAATGTCCCGAAAGGCCAGAACCTGGTCGTCCTCGTAGACCTTGGCCGAGGGGATTTCCCCGGCGATGATTTTGCAGAATAGGCAGCTATCCATGTTGTTTCCTCCTTGAATATGTAAAAGCAGAGAACCAAAGCATCCCCGGAGGGGGGAGCCTTTTTATAATCCGATAAAGCTGAACACCCCGGTGCTGGCAAGGCCCATGATCAGCCCGGCCATGATCACGCCCAGGGAAACCGCCCCGGCGGTGCTTTTCATGCCCATGTCCAGAAAGCTGGCGGCCAGGGTGCCCGTCCATGCCCCGGTGCCGGGAATGGGCACCCCCACGAACAGCAGCAGCGCCAAAAACAGCCCGCCCCGGCCGGCCTTGGACCGGAGCTTTTGACCGGCGGCCTCCCCTTTGTCCAGGCAGAAACGGAAAAATTTCCCGATGTACTTTTTATCGGCGCCCCAATGCAGCACCTTTCTTGCGAACAGGTAGATCAGCGGTACCGGCAGCATATTCGCCAGCACGCACAGGGCCAGGGATGTAAAATAGTCCAGGCCCATGCCCACCGCCATGACAATGCCGCCCCGCAGCTCCACCAGCGGAACCATGGAAACCAGAAAAACCAGCAGATATTGTTCCGGCAAAGGGTTCACCTCCGTAAGAATGAAATGGAATTTACACCATTGTACCATAAATCCAGCGGCGTTGCAACGCTGATTTCGCCGCTTCATAATATCATTTTTCCCTCCGGCCGACCAGGGGAATGGCCCCATCCACCTGCCTGGGGATCAGGTGCAGCCGCTGCAAAATGGGCAGCAGGAGCTGGTACAGCACATACATCAAAGCCGTTTTGGGCAGTACCGTAACCAGGTTTTTCACCAGGCTGACCGAGCACCAGCCCCAATAGCCGCCGCCCCGCATCATCACCGTCCAAACCGAGCCGATGAGGGCGTTCACCAGAATGTTCACCAGAATGTTTGCGATCACCAGCCGCAGCACCGAGACCCGGCTGCGGTACAGGAGCATGGCATAGATCAGCACGCCCAGCATGGTGGACAGGGTGTAGCCAAAGAAGAACTCCCCGCTGGGCTGCAAAATGAAGCCCAGAATATCCTCGGCAAAGCCGAACACCAGCCCCAGCACCGGCCCGCAGACCAGGCCGCACAGGGCCCGTGCCAGGAAGCCAAAGGACAGCTTGGTGTGGGCGATGGGAATGGAGGGGATCAGGGACAGGGCACGGGTCATGGCCACCATCATGGCGGCGAAGATCAGCTGGCGCAGGCTGGACAGCTCCCCCCTGGCCTCCCGCCAGTAGCGGCGGGAAAAGGGGTGGGTATAGAGGGTTTCAGACGGTGTTTGGGCCATGGCGAACCTCCCGACCCGGCAAAACTGCGACGGGTACATTTGCGGACAAAATCGTTTTTGTTATTCTATCATAAGCAGCCCCAAAAATCAATCCGCTGAATTTGACATTTTTGCGGTTTGATGATACAATGAGATCGCCGCCTTCCGGGGTTTGTGCGGCGCTCCTAAAAATGCGAAAGGACTGGCATTCCATGAAAAAACTGCTTTTGCTTCTATGCGCCGTGATGGCCTGCGGGCTGCTGTGTCTGCCCGTATCTGCTCAGGAAAATCCGGCCCAGGACATCACCGCCGATACCCAAATTTCCGGCAGCGGCTATTCCTGGCTGGGCTTTCTCACCGACGGCGATCAAAAGAGCTTCGTCTACTCCAGCGGCGATGTGGAGCTGACCCTGGAAAACGAGGCGGGCATGGGCAGCCTCTACCTGATCTTCGACCTGGAATACGGCCCATATACCATCACCGACAACCAGAGCGGCCAGAGCATTACCGCCGGCGAGCAGAATATGCTCCACGAGCTGGTGGACCTGTCGGCGCTCTTCGGCACCGCTCCAACCTCTGTGACCCTGTACTTCCGGCAGGGCAAGGTGGCCTTGTCCGAGCTGCGGGTGTTCTCACCGGGCAGCTCCTGGCCGGAGGATGTGCAGGTCTGGCAGCCCCCTGCCGAGGGAGAGACGGATCTGCTGCTCCTGGCAACCCATGGCGACGATGACCAGCTCTATTTTGCCGGGCTCCTGCCCACCTACGCTACCCGGCCGGAGTGCAAGGTGCAGGTGGTGTACCTGACGGATCACCGCAACAGCACCATGGAGCGCACCCACGAAATGCTCAACGGCCTGTGGGCAGTGGGCGTGCGGTGCTATCCGGTGTTCGGCGCCTTCCCGGATTTCCGCATTGACAATATGGAGGAAACCTACGCCGAGTACGAGCGCCGGGGCTACAGCCGGGACGATCTGCGCTCTTTTGTGGTGGAGCAGATCCGCCGCTTCAAGCCCCAGGTGGTGGTCACCCACGATATAAACGGCGAGTACGGCCACGGAATGCACCGGGTCTACGCCGACCTGGCGATCCAGGCCCTGGAGCTGAGCAATAACGCCGAGGCGTTCCCGGAGTCGGCGGAACGCTACGGCCTGTGGGACATTCCCAAGCTGTATATCCATTTATATAAGGAAAATCCCATTGTTCTGGACTACGATACCCCCATGGAGGCCTTTGACGGGCTGACTGCCTTCCAGGTCAGCCAGCAGCTGGGCTTCCCCTGCCACGAAAGCCAGCAGAAATGGACGATGTTCACCGTGTGGATGTACGGCAGCAACAACCAGATCACCAAGGCCAGCGAGATTGCCACCTATAACCCCTGCCAGTTTGGGCTGTACCGCTCTACGGTGGGCGAGGACATGGACAAAAACGACTTTTTGGAGCATATCATTCCCTACGAAACCCAAAAGCGCCTGGAAGCGGAGCGCCTGGAAGCAGAGCGGAAAGAGCAGGAACGCCTGGAGGCGGAACGCAAGGAGCAGGAACGGTTGGAGGCGGA
>CAYLHM010000009.1:0-16511 GCA_964383485.1 uncultured Oscillospiraceae bacterium | reverse complement strand
AAATACGACAGAAAATGCAACTGAACTTCAACTCAACTTCAACAATTGTTGAAAAAAGAGGTACCATTACACAGCATACCATAATCCCTTCCGCCCGGTTCCTTAACCGCTCCTGCCTGAGTGCCGCTCGCAGACCTTGCTCCATATTTGGCCACCTTCTATTGTGCAAAAAGTCTCCCTTAGACTGCAAGGAAGACTTTTGAAGTTTGGAATATGATCTCATGCCGGGCACTTCTGCGCAGGACGGGGGTGGATTTGACGCTTATATTTGTTATGCAATTTCCACGATCCGCACGATGTCCTCCAGGAAAGAGTGACCGTTCTGGAGGAAAATGTCGGAGGTGGAGGATATCACCGCTCCAATGACCGGGGTCTGTTCACCGGCAGCATTGCGATAGTGCGTGATATTTTGCAGCACATACACCTCGCCGTCCACGGTTCCTAAGTACAGCATCACATGGCCGGACATCACCAGCAGGGCGCCGGGACTGGAGGCGGGAACCTCGCCGGGGGCCACCCCCAGCAGCGCCATGGCGGCGCTGTCCCGGGGCAGGCGAATGCCAAAGCAGGCGTAGATGGACACCAGGGTGTCGGAGCAGTCCAGCCCCTCCTTGCTGCCCCAGCTGTAAGGCGTGCCCAGCAGGGCCATGGCTTGGCGGTAGAGATTGTTCGTGGTGTAGGGCAGATAGCCCTGGCAGAAGAAGTCCGCCATGGGTCTTGCGGTCAGCTCCAGTTCGCCGTCAGCCCGGCGGCAGGGCAGGAGCAGCGCACCGCTTTCGTCCAGAGCAAGCCGGGTGCCCATGTCCACCGTCATGCCGTCCAGCTCCCGGCGCTCCAGGGCAACGGCGAAGCGGTCGCTCCCGATGTAGTCGGCCATCTCCTGCCGGGAGCATAGACCCACCAGCCGGGCTTCCACCCAGCCGCAGTAATTCCCGGCCAGCACGAACAGCCAGTCCCCGGATGCTGACGAATGGCAGACGATCACGCCCTCGCCCAGGCGCAGGCGGGTCTGCTGAAACCGATCCACGCAGTCGCTCCCGGAAAGAACGGTACCGGCGGAGTTGACCTGCCCGGTGGGGTAGGAGCGCAGATCGGCGGGAGCGGTGACGATGCCATAGCCAGGTGTCACCGTTTCCGGGATCCCCTGTAAATTGCGCTCCGCCTCCAGGTCTGCAAGCTCCTCAGCCGTGGGGGTTGCCCCGTCCAGCAGAGGCTTGGTAATGGCATACTGCTCGATGAGCGCCTGAATTTCGCTCCCCGGAATCGTTTCGGGAACCGCCAGCAGATCCCGCAGCCCGGTGCCGGGGGTGGCGAGGATGCGGGCATTCAAAGCATCGATTTGCGCCCCGCTCAGAACCGGCTCGTCACTGCCGCCCCAGTAGGCGGGATCTGCCATACCTTGCTGTGCGCTGCCTGCCAGCCAGGCCGGATCCACAGGCGGCTGGGTGGGCGGCACCTCGGTGGCGGGGGGAACCGTTGCTTCCGCAGTGGGAGGAACCGTGGTGGGCAGTGCAGTCGTTTCCGTGGCAGGCGGAGCGGTAGACTGGTCAGCCGGCTCGGTTCCGGCAACAGTACAGCCGCACAAAAGCAGGGATAATATCAGTAAAATGGAAATGATTTTCATGGCTTGGGCCTTTCTATATTTGCTTAGGCCGATTATAACATAGCTTGGGACAAAAAGAAAGCATTTGCGGCATTTTTCTACAAAATTCCATCTTGCAGTTTCGGCCGAAATGCTATACAATATTACCGGGAGGGGAAAACCGTGGACAAAATCGATGTATTGAAGCAGTGGGTGCAGGAGGCTTCCCGCATGGTCTTTTTTGGCGGGGCCGGGGTCAGCACCGAGTCGGGTATTCCGGATTTTCGCAGTGTGGATGGGCTGTACAGCCAGAAATTTGAATATCCCCCGGAAACCATCATCAGCCACAGCTTTTACCTGCGCAACCCGGAATATTTCTTCCGCTTCTATCGGGAAAAGATGCTGCCGCTGGGCTTTGAGCCGAACATCACGCACCGCAAGCTGGCTCAGTGGGAGGCCGAGGGGCGGCTGAAAGCGGTCGTGACCCAAAATATCGACGGGCTGCACCAAAAGGCCGGTTCCAAGCGGGTCTACGAGCTGCATGGCTCGGTTTTGCGGAATTACTGCACCAAATGCGGGAAGTTCTATCCGGCGGAATTTGTCAAGAACAGCACGGGCATACCCCGCTGCACCTGCGGCGGCACGGTGAAGCCGGATGTGGTGCTGTATGAGGAGGGCTTGGACGGGGCCACCCTGGAAAAAAGCGTGGCGGCCATATCCAATGCGGATCTTCTGATCGTTGCCGGCACCAGCCTGACGGTGTACCCGGCGGCGGGCCTGGTGCGCTACTACCGGGGCCATCGCCTGGTGCTGATCAACCGGGACGAAACGCCCTATGACCGCTATGCCGACCTGGTGTTCCACGAGAGCCTGGGAAGGATATTTGAAAGGCTTTGAGGAGAAACAGAAATGTATGATATTCAGACATTGATTAAGTGGCCTGGGGGAAAGACCAGAGAAATAAAATTCATAGAAGATTTTATTCCATGCTTTGAGCGCTATATAGAGCCCTTTTTTGGCGGAGGTGCCCTTTTTTTCCATCTTCAGCCGAAATGTGCAGCAATCAATGATATTTCTGAAGACCTGATGACTTTTTACTCGATGGCTAAGAGCCAGGATAAGAATTTCTATAATTATTTAATGGCTTATTACGCTGTGCTGGAGAGCTTGCTATCCTATTGTGATCATCAATACGATCAGATATTTGAAATCTATGCTGCACGAAAAAAGGGCTTAATTGATGATGAGATGCTTAAACAGCATGTGCAGAATCTTTCAGAACGCTTTATGGCAATACTTGATGAGATGATTTTTCCTGTGCTCAAAATAGATAAATCAAAGCTGCAAATCCAGCTGATATCTAATGTTATTGACAAAATAAAGCGCACGGTGCAAAATGAAGAAAAAGTTCCGTTTAATGAGCATGATTTGAGTGAAAACTTAATTGCTGGATTTGTAAGCGGTATTTATATGTATTTCAGAGATATATACAACGATATCCGACTCAAAAGAATAAGTTCTCTGGAACCAGCTTACAGGGCAGCAAACTTTTACTTTGTTCGGGAATTTTGCTATGGTTCCATGTTTCGGTATAACAGCAGCGGGGAATTTAACATTCCGTATGGAGGAATGTCCTATAACCGAAAAAATTATAAATCCAAGATTGACCGCATTTTTTCAAAAGAAATCTCAGATTTGTTTCAAGGGACAGAACTTTACAATCTGGATTTTGAGCAATTTATTTCAAGACTTGACATATGCGAGAAAGATTTTATGTTTTTGGATCCTCCCTATGATACGGATTTTTCGGATTACGAAGGCAGAAGTTTTACCCATAACGATCAAATCAGATTGGCGAACACATTAAAGCAGACAAAAGCAAAATTTGTTCTAATCATTAAGAACACGGATTTTATTTACTCCTTGTATAAGGATAGCTTCCCGATTTACTCCTTTGACAAAACTTATACTTATAATGTGCGCAGCCGCAACGAGCGCAAGACCGAGCATCTGATCATAACAAATGTTCGAGATAACATGGGCACATGAATTTTATATTTTGCCCGGTTCGCTTCCTTCCTTTTGGTTACCTCTAAAACCCAGATGCGTCTGGGCGGTGGGCCTTTGACCCCAGAAATGCGGAGTGAAAAAGAGAAATACATCCAGTATTCTGCCCTTTTTCACTCCTTTTTCTGCCGGAAAATTCCTCGTTGTCCGCTCTACCCTGCTTTTTTAGAGGTTTCCTCTTGTGAAGCAGGCCAAGGAGAAATTCCGATCTGCTTTAAGGGGTGGTTTGTGCTGAACCTGTATAATCTGCGAAGCATTCGGCAACAGCGAGCATTCAGAGGGGATAACCCATCCGGTTACAGGCGGCATCAAAATATGCTTTATTAATCTCGCACCCAATGAAACGCCTGCCGCATTGTTTGGCAGCAACACCGGTGGAACCAACACCCATAAAGGGGTCGAACACAATGTCGCTTGGATCGCTGGCAATTTTTATGATGTGCGATAAGAGCTTGACGGGCTTTTGTGCAGGGTGCTTTGGATTTTTTAGGCGTTCTGGCGGCATACAGATCGGAGACTCAAAGAAATTGTGCATTTCATTTTGCGTTGTAAAATTCCATTTATGATTTTTATTCCACAGGCATATAATCATCTCACAGCTGTTCAAAAACCCGTTTTTATAAATTTTTGGCGCAGGGTTGGTCTTGTGCCAGATAAAAAACTGAAAGGTGTCAAATTCCGAATCAAATACCTCATGCCATTTGCCAATAAGATTGTAGCTCGTGAAAATAAATATATTGCCATCTGGTTTAAGAATGCGCTTAAAATCATATAGTAAATCCCGTGGATCGAGGGGGACTTGATCCCAGTCTGCAATATCATTGTTCAAGGCGCTTCTGCCAGGCAGGGGAATGTTTCCCGTGGAATAATGAGCAATGTTGTATGGAGGATCTGTAAGAATCAAGTCGATGCAGTGATCCGGTATGGTTTTCATATACTCTAGGCAATTACAGTTTACCAGTCTGGACATATTTACACTCCAATACATTCTTCGATTAATCCATTGATGCGACTATTCAGATCGATTGTTTCCAGGGATTCACGATAAATTGCCGCAAAATCCTGAAAAGAGATGCGCTCCGGCAGAATTTTTTCCCAAAACTGGGAGCCTATTAAAAACATAGATGGATAGTTTAAGTGTTTTTTGACAGAGCCATTCCAGCCGTGACCTTCGCCGTTATTGTTGTAAAGCGTAGCAAAATAGGCTTTGCAATTTTCAATACCCATATCCACATAAATTGTCAGCAGTTTTTCAATATTGGATGGTGCGTTCGAACTGTCTAAATCGCCGCCGGCTTTTAGCTCCATAATATTCCACACAGAACCGTCATAAAAGGCTAAATCCACTGGCTTGGTATATATTTGTGTGCTCCTGTATTTTTCAGAAAGAGGGAGCAGGTTGATTTTGCATGACTGATGTGTAACCCGGCTTTCCGTGCGGGCACGGCCCCGCCCATGGGCTTCGTTATTAGCCCTAAAGGATGCAACTTCACCACGAAGGTTGCCGTTATGGGTGTCCACATCGGTAACAACCACCTGCCCAGACACAGATCTTGGGTCTATGTTATGTGGGAGGTTCCGAGGGTTTACGATTGCAGGCACATTTTCTGCGCCATATGTTAATCGGGCAATGCGTTTTGCGCATGTTTCAAGTGCAAAGCCGCTTTTCGATTCGAAGCTGCTTACAAAAACCATGCTTGCTGTAATTCTCTTGTCCATTTGGCTTAGAAGAAAATTATTGATTTTTCTCTTGTAATTTGATGGAAAGTCAGACTCAATGAGTTCAGTTAGTCTGGAAAATTCCTCGATGATGATTGCTTTAATTTGCTCCCTCATGTTGCTTCCCTCCATCTTCTATGAACAACTTATAGGTTTCAATTTCAAGGGCATCTGCGATTTTTTGAATATTAACTAATGAAATGCTTCTTTCAAAGCGCTCGATATCGCTGATATATGTACGGTGCAGCCCGCATTTTTCAGCGAATTTCTCCTGGGAAATGCCCATTTCATTTCTGTATTTCCGCAGATTAGAGCCAAAAACTCGTATAATATCCATTTTACTTCCCCTTTCGACTTTTACTTCTATTATATTACATGATAGTTCTACAAAAAGTCTACAGACAATAAGTGTATGGACAGCAGGCAAAGCAGAAAAAATCGGACGATTCCGTGACTTTTAGTGGTTCCCATAAAGAAATTCCCTGCAAGAGCTGAGATGCTTTTGCAGGGAATAAAAATGCAACAAATTAAAAATTATTTTGAAACACTGTGGTGCCGCTGGAGCCTGCCGGCAAGGCTGCTGATGGTGGTGCTTCCGAACAGGATCGCCACGGCCATAATTCCGGCAATGGCGGCGGTATGCAGCCCCTGGGAGGCAAAGCGCTCCAGCTCGCCGCTCATGGCGTAGGTCATGGTGTAGTAGATACCTGCGCCGGGGAGCAGAGGAAAGACGGACACCACCAGATAGGTGATGGCCGGGTACTTGCGCACACGGGCCATGACCTCGGAATAGGCGGCGGCGAACAGAGTGGACACCAGGTAGGCGCTCAGCTCACTGCCCAGCCCCCGATTTGCAAACAGGAAGATCAGCCAAGTGACCACACCGCCCAGGACACACAGCAGGACCCCGTGCCCGTGGATATTGAAAATGATGGAAAAACCGATACAGCCCACAAAACAGGCCAGGGCGTTCGCCAGATACCCATAGCTGACCGTGCCGGAATTGGGAATGGCCCCCCACAGGGAACTGGCCAAATTCCAGGAGGCGGCGGTTCCGGCGGCAATGGCCACGGCGACCAGAAGCACCTGCACGATGCGGTTGATGCCGGAGTTGGTATCGCCGTAAATAATATCCCGCATGGCGTTGGTGAACAGCAGGCCGGGCACCAGGATCATGGATGCGCCGATGACAATGGAGGCGGCGTTGAGCTGTGCCCACAGGGTGCCCAGACCGTAGGCAGTCAGGCCCATTATAAAGGCCAGGGCAATGGTGCGGAAGAAGGTGTTGGCCCCCAGCCGGTGGTGCATCAGCTGCCCCAGAAGGCTGATTTCAATGCCGCACAGCCCGGCGAACAGGCCGTCCAGGAGGGTGCCGCCGAAGATGATGCAAAATCCCAGGGCGCCGCAGAAGCCTCCCAGCAGGCGCATGGGCGTGGAATACTGCTTGCGCAGGGCTTCGGTTTGGCTGAGCCAGTCGGAAAAATCCGACAGAGCCGGGGTGGTGGCGCAGATCCGGCGGCTCAGATTGGAATAGTTTTCCACAGCGTCCAGATCGTTGCCCCGGCTGTTGATCCGGCGCATACGGGTCAGAACCTGGCCGTCGGGGGCTTCGGCGCTGACGATCAGGCAGTTGGGTATGGCGAAAACCTCCGCTTCAATGCCGTAGCTGTGCATGATGCGGTGGATACTTTCCTCCACCCGGTAGGTTTCCGCCCCGGCAATGGCCAGCCGCTCGCCCAGCTCCAGACTGAGGTCTAACAAAAGGGTGTAATCCATATTTGGATCTCCTAAAGATCAAATTAGCAAATCCAGTATAGCACAACTTTTTCGGATTGCAAGAAAAATCTGTGCGAACAGGGCGGGAAATAGCCTATAAAAAACGGCCATTGCGAACCGGCGCGCACTATTTACCGAAATGACAGCAATTTTTATTTCCGCGCATAGATGATGCCCAGGGTGCCGGGGCCGCAGTGGCAGGAGACGGTGGAGCCGGCGATGACGGGGTACATGGCTTCAAAATGGCCGTACTGCTCGACGGCATTCCAGGCGGCCTGGCGGCATTCCTCACTAACCACGGTGTGAATGAAAAGCAGATCCCGGCGTTCAATATCCGTCCGCTGATCCAGGCGGTCCTTCACATAGGTGGCCAGGCATTTGGCATAGTTGCCCCGGTATTTTTTCACCACGGTCATCTTGCCGTCCCGCACCTCGATGCAGGGCTTCAGGTTCAGCAGGTTCGCTCCCAAGGCCGCAGCAGAGGAGCAGCGGCCGCCCTTGACCATATAATCCAGCCGATCCAGCAGGAAGCTGATCTCCACCCTGGGAATGAAGGCCCGGAGCTTTTGTGCCAGCTCGTCCAGGCTTTGGCAGTCCGGGGCCAGCCGGGCGGCTTCCAATGTTACAAGCCCCTGCCCGCCGGACAGGCTTTCGGAGTCCACCACCAGCACATTGGGAAAGTCGGCGGCGGCAATGGAGGCGTTGCGGTAGCAGGCGGAAAAATTCGAGCCGATGGTGACCTGCACCACGCCGTCGCAGCATGAGCTGTATTGACGGAATT
This sequence comes from uncultured Oscillospiraceae bacterium, assembly GCA_964383485.1. Classification (GTDB taxonomy): domain Bacteria; phylum Bacillota; class Clostridia; order Oscillospirales; family Oscillospiraceae; genus Faecousia. The sequence goes on along the minus strand of CAYLHM010000009.1, from coordinate 8,586 downwards.
TCTCCTGATATTCCCCCACGCTTACGGCAGAGGTGGAACAAAGATCCCCGCCTGCGGCAACATGGGCGAAGATATCGGACGGGGTGATATCCACCAGGTCCCGGAACTGTTCGCCGCCCTTTATTACGGTCAAGGGTGTCACATCGATATTATATTGCTTCAGCAGCTCCTGTGGCAGATCACAGGTGCTGTCGGAAATGATTTTGATATTCATGGTGTCACGCTCCTTTTCAGCGGCTTTTGGCGCAGCAGGGATCTCCCTGCATCATAAAGCAGTTGCTTTGCAGGTTCTGCGAACGCATATACTGTGCGCCCCAGTCCCGCATGGTGGTCAGCACGGGCATCAGGCTTTTGCCCAGCTCCGTCAGGGAATACTCCACCCGGGGCGGCACCACGGGGTAGACCTGCCGGTGAATGAGCTTCTGATCCTCCAGCTCCCGCAGCTGCTGGGTCAGCATTTTGGCGGTGGCGCTGGTGATCTTTTTCCGCAGCTCGCTGAAGCGCAGGGTGGAGTCGGCCAGGTGCCACAAAATCAGCGCCTTGTATTTCCCGCCGATGAGCCGCAGGGTGGCTTCTACGGGGCAGCGATCGGTTTGTTCCATGTTATAACCTCCTTGGTTTCAAAAAGGGTAGTATGTCACAAAATAGTGCATACTTGCTTTTTGTAAATTTGCTGATAGAATAATATCATAAAAACAGTGGCGTGTCAATAGCTGGAAAATCCATATTGATTTTTTTAGGAAAATGCGTCATAATGTATAGTAAAGGAGGGCGAAAGCCTTGAAGCTGAAATTTGATGTGAGCGGCATGACCTGCGCAGCCTGCTCGGCTCGGGTGGAAAAGGTGACCAGAGCCGTGGAGGGCGTATCGTCGGCAGAGGTCAACCTGCTGGCCGGGACCATGGCGGTGGAGGCCGCCGATGAGTCCGCTGCCCAGCGGATCTGCCAGGCGGTGGCCGATGCCGGCTATGGTGCGGCCCTACAGGGGCAGAAGAAGCCCGCCCGGGAGCAGAACGCCCCTGCAAAGGACGGCGGCATGAAAGAAATGCGCCGGAGGATCGTCGGTTCTTTGGCGTTTTGGGTGATTTTGATGTATTTCACCATGGGCCACATGGTGGGCCTGCCGGTCCCCGGCTGGTACCACGGCACGGAAAACGCCCTGGTTGCGGCACTGCTGCAATTTTTCCTGACCCTGCCGGTGGTGCTGCTGAACCGGGTCTACTACACCCGGGGCCTGAAAGCCCTGTGGAACCGGGGGCCGAACATGGATTCCCTGATTGCAGTGGGCTCCGGGGCGGCGCTGGTCTATGGCGTGGCGGTGCTGTTCCGCATGGCCTATGCCATGGGACATGGCGATTTAGACACAGTGGCCTCTTACAGCGAGCAGCTCTATTTTGAGTCCGCCGCCACGATCCTCACCCTCATCACCCTGGGGAAGTTCCTGGAGGCCAGAGCCAAGGGCCGCACCGGCGATGCCATTCGTGCCCTGATGGATCTGCGGCCCAAAACCGCCGTTATTCTCCGGGACGATCAGGAGGTGACCGTCCCCGCCGAGCAGGTGCAGGTGGGGGACATGGTGGTGGTGCGCTCCGGCGGTCATATCCCGGTGGACGGCACGGTGATCGAGGGCAGAGCCTCCGTGGATCAGAGCGCCCTCACCGGCGAAAGCGTGCCGGTGGAGAAAAAGCCCGGCGACAGCGTTGCGGCCGCCACGGTGAACAAGGAGGGCTATATCCGCTTCCGGGCCGAAAAGGTGGGGGAGGACACCTCCCTGCAACAAATTATCCACATGGTGGAGGAGGCCGGCGGCTCCAAGGCGCCCATCGCCCGGCTGGCGGACAGAATTGCCGGGGTCTTTGTGCCGGTGGTCATGGGCATTGCCCTGGTGACCCTGGTCGTGTGGCTGGCGCTGGGCTGGGGTCTGGAGTTTTCCCTGAATAAAGCCATTTCCGTGCTGGTGATCTCCTGCCCCTGCGCACTGGGCCTGGCCACGCCCGTGGCGATCATGGTCGGAACAGGCCGGGGTGCCAGCCTGGGTGTGCTGTTCAAAAACGGCGTGGCGCTGGAAAATCTCCACCGGGTGGATACCGTGGTACTGGATAAGACCGGCACCCTCACGGCGGGCCGGCCGGAGGTGACGGATATCGACCCGGCGGCTCTGCCGGAGCAGGAATTTCTGGCCCTGGCTGCGGCCATGGAGCAGCGCTCCGAGCATCCCTTTGCCCACGCCATTGTGCGCAGGGCCGAGGGTGGGAGTTTGCCGGAGGTTTCGGATTTTGAAACGCTGCCCGGCAGGGGCCTGTGCTGCACCGTGGCCGGAAAAAAGTGCTATGGCGGCAACCGGCGGCTCATGGAGGAGCTGGGCATCCCGGTGCCGGATTATCCCCAGTGGGCGGCCCAGGGGAAAACGCCCCTGTATTTTGCTCAGGCAGACGGCACCTTCCTGGGCGGCATTGCGGCGGCTGATGTGCTGAAAACGGACTCAGCCTCCGCTGTGGCGGCGCTGAAGCGGCAGCATTTGCAGGTGGTCATGCTCACCGGCGACAATCAGCGGACGGCCCAGGCCATTGCGGCACAGGCGGGCATCGACCGGGTCGTATCCGATGTGCTGCCCGGCGACAAGGCCCATGCGGTGAAAAAGCTCCAGGAGGAGGGCCACCGGGTGCTGATGGTGGGCGACGGGATCAACGATGCCCCGGCCCTGGTCACGGCAGATGTGGGCATGGCCATCGGCGCAGGCACGGATATTGCCATCGAGTCGGCTGATGTGGTGCTGATGGCCGGCTCCCTGGGGGGTGTCGCCAACGCCGTGAAGCTCAGCAAGGCCACCATTCGCAACATTCGGGAGAATTTGTTCTGGGCATTTTTCTATAACTGCCTGGGCATCCCGGTGGCGGCGGGCGTGCTGTTTATCCCCTTTGGTATTCAGCTCAGCCCCATGATCGGTGCGGCGGCCATGAGCCTCAGCTCCGTGTTTGTAGTCAGCAACGCCCTGCGCCTGCGGCGGTTCAAGCCCGTGGCCGTGGCGCAGGAGGAAATCAAAAATCCGGAACCAATAAAGGAGGAAAAAGTTATGTCAACCATTATCAAAGTCGAGGGTATGATGTGCAACCACTGCAAGGCCCATGTGGAGGCCGCCTGCAAGGGGGTCAGCGGTGTGGAGGATGCCGTGGTGGATCTGGCTGCCAAGACCGTCACGGTCACCGGCAAGGCCTCTCTGGACGAGCTGAAAAAGGCCATTGCCGATGCCGGCTACGAGGCGGTGGGCTGAGCCATGCGCACGGAGTTTTATTTCGACTCCCAGGGCGAGGGTCGGATCCACTGCTGCCGGTGGATGCCGGAGGGCGCACCAAAGGCCGTGCTTCAGATCGTCCACGGCATTGCCGAATATGTGGAGCGGTATGAGGATTTTGCAGAATATCTGAACGGACTGGGCTTCGTGGTGGTGGCCGAGGATCACATGGGCCACGGAAAATCCATGGACACCGGCACCCGGGGCTATTTTGCCGGGGGCTGGTTTGCGGCGGTGGCGGATACCCACCGCCTGCTGGAAATAACCAAGGCGGAGTTCCCGGAGCTGCCCTATTTTATCCTGGGCCACTCCATGGGCTCCTTTATGACCCGGAGCCTGCTGGCAAAATACCCGGACAGCGGCCTGCGTGGGGCCATCATCTGCGGCACCGGCTGGATGAATAAGGCAGTGCTGCACACCGGGCAGGCGGTCTGCCGGGCGGTATGCAGGCAGAAAGGGGAGCGCACGGCTTCCAAGGAGCTGGAAAATCTGGTGTTCGGCAGCTATAACCGCCGGGTGGAGCATCCCAGGACGGCCTTTGACTGGCTGAACCGGGACGCCCGCTGCGTGGATGCCTACATTGCCGACCCCCGCTGCGGCTTCACCGCCTCGGCCGGGCTGATGCGGGATATGCTGGGCGGAATGCTCTATAACCAGGATCCCCGTAATTTGGCCAGGATGGACAAAAATTTGCCGGTGTTCTTCATCGCCGGCGGGGACGATCCCGTGGGCAGCTACGGCAAGGGCGTGCGCCAGGCGGCGGAGGCCTTCCGCAAGGCCGGTGTGCGGTCGGTCAGCCAGCGAATTTATCCCCTGTGCCGCCATGAGATCCTCAACGAGATCAACAAGCAGGATATCTATGAAGATGTGGGCCAGTGGCTTGCGCCGCTGTGCGCAGACTGAAACGGCGGCGGTCACCGGGCCGTGTCTGATGGAGGTACCATATTGAACATTCAAATTTTCGGGAAAAGCAAGTGCTTCGATACGAAAAAGGCGGAGCGCTACTTCAAGGAACGGCGGATCCATTTCCAATCGGTGGATCTTCTGCGCTTTGGCCTGTCCGCCAAGGAATTTGACAGTGTGCTGCGTGCGGTGGGTGGCATTGACCGGCTCATCGACTGGGACGGCAAACAGGCGGAGATCACCCTGATGCGCTATATGGACGATCCACGGGCCAAGGAGGATAAGGTTTTTGACAATCCGGCCCTCATGCGCACGCCCATTGTCCGCAACGGCAAGCAGGCCACCGTGGGCTACTGCCCGGAAGTATGGGCCACCTGGGAATAAGTTCCCCTTTGCCATGGCAGGAACATGAAAAAGGCGCAGAATTTCAAGGGGCCCTCAAAAAGCGCAGGGGCAAGCCCCCGATAGACCCAGCAATAAAAATGCCTGCACAGCGTTTCCGTGGCTGTGCAGGCATTATTTTTTGCAATTTTATTCCTGGGAGCGGCTGCGCAGCTCCGCCAGGCGGTGATCCAGGTAGATTTTGTGGACAATGGACAGCAGGGCAGAGCGCAGAAGCTCCTTTTCCGGGCTGCTGTAGGTTCCCACGGTATCCGGGCTGCTCTTCAGACCGTAGACATATTGCAGCAGATTTTCCAGCTCCTCGCAGAAATAGTTGTAGGCAACCGGCAGCTCATAGGTCTGCCGCTGGAGCTGCTCCAAAATGCGAATATCCTCCAGAGAAATCACGGCTTTTACATAGGCCACAAAAATCAGATAGGCGATGGAGTCGGCGCCGTAGGCCTTTTTGTGGGGGCCGGGAATAATCTGTGCCTTGACATAGTTGCTGACCATGGAGGGCGTGATCTGTCCGCCGCTTCCGTTCACGGCCATGCAGCGGTTTACATAACGCACAACCTGCTCCAAATACAGCCCCACATCCGGGAGCTCCTGATAGCGGGGCAGGTGAAAGCCGGCAACGGAGTCCAGCACCTCCTGGGGTATCTGTTCGGTCATAGGCTGTACCTCCTGACAAGTTTACCAACAGTATAATCTGAATTGCATAAAAAGTCAAGAAGTTTCTTAAAACCCTATTGACAAGTATGGAATACTGTGATATGCTAAAAGCGGTTTTCAAAAACCCGATATAAGATATAAAAAACTTTATTGGAGGCCGAATAAGATGATTAAGATTGTTGCAGATTCCTCCTGCGATTTGTTAGAGCTGCCCGGCGTGGATTTTCGGTCGGTGCCGCTGACCATCTTCACCGACGAACGGAGCTTCGTTGACGATGCCGGGCTGGACACCGCCACCCTGCTGGACTATATGGAGGGCTATAAGGGCCGCTCCTACACCGCCTGCCCCAATGTCGATGCCTGGCTGCGGGCCTTTGACGGCGCAGATACGGTCTATGCGGTGCCCATCACCAAAAGCCTTTCCGGCTCCTATAACGCCGCCACTGCGGCCAGGTCGATCTATTTAGAGGAGCATCCCCAGGCAAAGGTGTATGTTTGCGACACCCTCAGCACCGGCCCGGAGCTGCGGCTGATTGCGGAAAAGCTGGCGGAGCTGACGGCCCAGGGGCTGGCCTTTGAACAGGTCTGTGCGCAGATCGAGCAGTATATGCAGCATACCCATCTTTTCTACATTCTCCAATCTCTCCATAACCTCTCCCAGAACGGCCGGGTCAGCAAGGTGGCGGCGGTGGCTGTCCGGGCGCTGATGATCCGGGTGCTGGGCACCGCCAGTCCCCAGGGCACCATCGAGCCGGTGGCAAAATGCCGGGGGGACCAGAAAGCCCTGGCAGCGCTGCTGGAGCAGGTGGAAAAGCTGGGCTTTACAAAGGGCAAGCTGCGCATCACCCATGCGGAAAACCCCGCTCTTGCCCAGCGGCTCCGCACGCTGCTGGCCGAGAAGTATCCCCAGGCGGATATCCGGCTGTACCCCTCTCGGGGCCTGTGCTGCTACTACGGCGAGCGTGGGGCGGTGTTTCTGGGACTGGAAGCATGAAAATAAATAATTGGCGGCTGTAAAAAACGGTCATTGTGAACCAGTAAATTTTCTGCTATTCCGAGCCAGTGCGCTTAAGTGGCGTGGAAATCCCACAAATAGAGGGAAACGCTCTAAAACCTTAGAGGATCGCCACACCAATCTGCGGACTGGTTCGCAATGACAGATTTTTTTACAGCCGCATTTTTTGCATTCGCCGGGCATAGATTTTGGAAGGACGGGCATCTTTCTGATTTCTGGAGGCGGCTATGGTTTCTTTTTTGCAGCGGCTCAATGATCTGGTGTGGGGCGCACCGGCGCTGGTGCTGACCCTGGGCACGGGTTTGTATATCAGCCTGCGCACGGGCTTTGTGCAAATTCGCCTGTTTCCCAAGGCGGTGAACTGCTTCTTCGGCAAGCTCCGAAGCGGCGGGGAGGAGCAAGGCTCAGTATCGGCCTTTCAGGCACTTTGTACGGCCCTGGCAGCCACGGTGGGCACCGGAAATCTGGCCGGCGTGGCGGGGGCCATAGCCATAGGCGGGCCTGGGGCCATCTTCTGGATGTGGCTGTGCGCACTTTTAGGCATGGCGACCAAATTTGCCGAGGCGGCCATGGCAGTGCGCTACCGGCAGCGGGACGGCCGGGGGGACTATGTGGGCGGGCCGATGTACATGATTCAAAACGGCATGGGCAAACGCTGGAAGCCCCTTGCCGTGGCCTACTGCTTTTTTGGGGTGGTGGCGGCCTTTGGCGTGGGCAATGCCACCCAGGTCAATGCGGTGGTGGGCAGTGTCAACCAGGTGCTTTCCTCCTTCGGTGTGGAGGAAAGCGGCTTGGGCAATCTGCTCATGGGCCTGGCCCTGGCGGGACTGGTGCTGGCCATGCTCCTGGGGGGCGTGGGGCGCATCGGCCGCATAGCGGAGCGCCTGATCCCCTTTGCCTCGGCGTTTTATCTGCTCCTGGGCATGGGGGTGCTGGCGGTGCGCTGCCGGCAAATTCCGGCGGCTTTTCAGGCCATTGTCCAGGGGGCCTTTTCCCCCGGAGCTGTCACCGGCGGGGCAGTTGGCTCGGCCTTTACGGTACTGCGCATCGGCGTGTCCAGAGGGGTGTTTACCAACGAGGCGGGCATGGGGACGGCAGCCATCGCCCACGCAGCCGCAAGAGTAAAGCACCCGGCGGAGCAGGGGCTCATGGGAATTATGGAGGTGTTTTTGGACACCATCGTGATCTGCACCATGACCGCACTGGTCATTTTGGTATCCGGCGTGCCCGTTCCCTATGGTCAGGATGTGGGCGTGACCCTGACGGCGCAGGCCTTTACCCGGATCTATGGGAATTGGGTGGGGGTGGTGATCGCCCTGGCTCTGTGCCTGTTTGCCATCGGCACCATTTTGGGCTGGGGCCTGTATGGGGCACGCTGCGCACAATATCTGTTCGGAGACGGGGTGTGGAAAAAATTCATGCTGCTCCAAGTGGCTGCGGTGGTGCTGGGAGCGGTGCTGAACACCGGCACGGTGTGGCTGCTGTCGGAAACCGTCAACGGCCTCATGGCCATTCCCAGTCTTATCGCCCTGGCGGCCCTCAGCCCGGAGCTTTGCCGCCTGGCCAAAGAATATTACCGCTTAAACTCTTGACAAAAAAGCCCCAGCCGTGTTACAATAACCGTGTAAATGCGTTGAACGGGAAGAGTAGCAGTGCAACATCTTTCAGAGAGCCGCCGCCTGGGCTGGGAGCGGTGGCAAGAAGCGGCTGTGAATGTGCGCCCGGGAGCAGAAAAACCAATCGAGTGATAAATGAGAGTGGAACCGCGAGTATGAGTATTCTTACCCGCCTCTTGTACAAAATGGATTGTACAAGGGGCATTTTTTGTTTTTAGGAGGAAACATCATGTACCTTTATAATTCCCTGACCCACAAAAAGGAGCTTTTTGTGCCCAATCACAGCGATCTTGTGAAAATGTACACCTGCGGCCCCACGGTCTACCACTATGCCCATATCGGCAACCTGCGCAGCTATATCATGGAGGATGTGCTGGAAAAGGCCCTGCGCTATCTGGGCTACCCGGTGAAGCGGGTGATGAACATCACCGATGTGGGCCACCTGTCCTCCGATGCGGACACCGGCGAGGATAAAATGCTCAAGGGCGCCAAGCGGGAGCATAAGACCGTCATGGAGATCGCCCGGTTTTACACCGATGCGTTCTTTTCCGACTGCGACAAGCTGAACATCAAGCGCCCGGAGGTGGTGCAGCCCGCCACCGGCTGCATCCCGGAGTTCATCGACATGGTGCAGAAGCTCCTGGACAAGGGCTTTGCCTATGTGGCCGGGGGAAATGTGTATTTCGACACCTCCAAGCTGAAAAA
>CAYLHM010000008.1:0-18521 GCA_964383485.1 uncultured Oscillospiraceae bacterium | reverse complement strand
CTCGCTCATCATGGAGCAGATGTTGATGATCTTGCCGTGGCCCTTCTTGATCATGGACGGAATGCAGGCCTTGGAAACGATGAACGGTGCGTTCAGATCCACATCAATGACCTGGCGGAACTGCTCGGCGGACATTTCGCACATGGGAATGCGCTTGATGATGCCGGCGTTGTTCACCAGAATGTCGATGATGCCCACTTCCTCCTCGATCTTGGCCACCAGCTCCTGCACAGCAGCCTCATCGGTGACATCGCAGACATAGCCCTTGGCCTCGATACCGGCAGCGGCATAGGAAGCCAGGCCCTTGTCCACCAGCTCCTGCTTGATGTCGTTGAACACGATCTTGGCGCCGGAGTTGGCCAGTCCGCAGGCAATGGCGAAGCCGATTCCATAGCTTCCGCCGGTTACCAGTGCGACTTTTCCAGTCAAATCAAACATATTCATACAAAATCCTCCTTAAATTTTCAGCTTCCCTGTGGGAATGCTGTTGATTACCTTGTTGTTATTCTTCTATGGGCCGGACAGAGAAGCGGAAGTCGATCTCCTTTTCTGCCAGCGCATATTTTTCGGACAGCTCCGGGCCGCAGGAATTGGAGCCAAGGCCGGAAACCTTGTAGTCCACCCGCAGATGGGTCTTGCCGTCGGCGATCAGCTCGTCGCTATGCTCCGCCGCCAAAAGAGCCGCCGTGCTGTACCGGGACACCTGAATTTCCATTTCCGGCTCTCCATGAAATTCCAGCTTTCCAATGCGCAGCATCTGCACTGCCGTATGGTTGCCATGCTCCTGGGGCCGGACATAGGGCACATATTCCGCCGCCGGGCTGCTTTCGTACAGGCCGATCGCACCGGCGTGGCACAGATCCCGGTAGCTTTCCATCGGCCCGTTGCCGTAATAGCAGAAATGATCCACCTGGCCGGGCAGCTCCAGCTCATAGCCCAGACGGGGCAGCCAGACGGCATCCTGACGCACTTTCCCGTGGAGCGCCAGGCGGATTTCACCGTCCTCTGCTACGGAAATGTGCAGTTCATAACGCAGCACCGGCGACCGGGAGATGCCCGCCAGGGAGCCGCTCAGCAAAATCGTATTGTCCGCAGCCGTGCAGGAATACACCTTTGTAAAGGGCTTGTCCAGGTTCTCCCCCTGCCACCCGTTCAGCTGAAGCCAGCGGAAGCGTATGTTGCGGTCATTGTCCGTGGGCGCCCGCCAGGCTGTCAGCTTCGGCTTGCCCGCCAGCTGCTCCTGACCGTCCACCGCCAGGCTGGTAAAGACACCGTAGTGCTTGGAGAACACATAGCGGAAGTGCGGCCCTTGGGCGATGATCTCCTGCTCGGTCTCCACGAGCGCCGCCTTGGGAAGCGGCTCCGGCCTTTGCAGGGTGCAGGGCAGCGGATGCTGGGTGGAAGCCCAGACCTTGCCGCCCTTTTCAAGCCGGCAGTTCAGGTGCGCACCGTAGCGGCAGGCCGCAACACGGTAGTCCACAGGCAGTGTCACCGCCGCATGGGGCGGCACGGACAGCCGCAGTTCCTTGCGAGCAACCGTCTGGCCATCCACCTCGATGGAATAGGAAAATAAATATTCCTCCAGATCTGTAAAGTCCAGCCGGTTATAAACCGTCAGGACACCGTCCTGATAAGCGGTTGCCATGGGCTGGAAGGCGGCCTTTGCCTCCAGGGAGCCGGCTTTCAGGCTCCGATCCGCAAAAACCAGACCGTCACAGCAGAAATTGCCATCGTGGGTCAGCTCGCCCGGAAAATCGCCGCCGTACTTCTCCACGCCGTCCACCGTCACCACATGGTCGGCCCATTCCCAGATACAGCCGCCGATGAGCTTGGGATATTTGTCGAACAGCGCATTGTAGTCATACACATCGCCGGGGCCGTTGCCCATGGCATGGGCGTACTCGCACAGGAACACCGGCCGGTCGATATCGTCGGCATTGGCGAGGCGCTCCACCTCCTGCTGAGAAAGGTACATGCCGGAAAACACATCGGAATTGTGGAACTGCCCCTTGCGGCAGGCATCCTCGCAGTGAACCAGGCGGGAGGGGTCCCGCTGCTTCGTCCAGCGGATCATGGCTACATGGTTGCAGCCGTGGCCGCTTTCATTGCCGGTGGACCACATGATCACGCTGGGGAAATTCTTGTAGCCCTCCACCATGCGCTGCATTCTCTCCAAAAACTCGTGCTTCCACTGGGGATCCGTGGCCGGCCAGGCGTTGGACTCCACATCGTAGCCATAGGGTACATTGGGCAGGCGGCGCAGGAAGCCGTGAGTCTCGATATCCGTCTCCAAAATCACATACAGGCCGATCTCATCGCACATCTGCATGAATTTGGGCGTGGGCGGATAGTGGGAGGTACGAACGCAGTTGATGTTCAGCTCCTTCATCAGCAGCAGATCCCGGCGCAACTCCCCGTCGCTCTGGCACCAGCCCCGGAACTTGCCGGTATCGTGGTGATTGACCCCGTGGAGCTTCACCGGCGCGCCGTTGATGAGCAGCTCATACCGATCGGAAACCTCGATTTTCCGCAGGCCGGCTTTCAGGCGAATGATTTCCCCCGCCCGTTCCAGCTCCACCGTGTACAGGAACGGCTTCTCCGCATTCCACAGCACCGGCTTCTCCGGGGCATAAGAAAAATGATTCCGCATCTCCTGCTCCGTCAGCAGGGTGTTCCCCTGCCAGATGCGAACCTTGGCGCAGCCCTCCAGTGCAATATCAAAGGAGCGTTCATTGGGAATAAGCTCCACATCGCCAATATGCCCCTCCGGCCGCTGCAAAATATAGCAGTCCCGGAAGATGCCGTTGTAGCGGAAAAAGTCCTGATCCTCCAGATAGCTGCCGCAGCACCATTTCAGCACCTTCACCCGCAGGCGGTTCTCCCCCGCCCGGACGAAATCGGTGATGTCGAACTCCGCCTGGAGATGGCTGCCCTGGGTAAAGCCCACATACTGCCCGTTTACATACAAATAGGCGCAGGAAGCCACGCCCTCCAGCACGAAGTAGACCCTGCCCCATTTTTCAGCCAGGGCAAATGTCCGCTCGTACACACCGCAGGGGTTGTCGTCCGGCACATAGGGCGGATCGCAGGGATAGGGATAGTTGACATTGGTATAGTTGGGATTTTCATAGCCATGAAGCTGCCAGCAGGCGGGCACGGGAATGGTGTCCCAGTTCTCGATCTGCTCCGGCACATCCATGTCCCGCTGAAAATATGCAAAATTCCAGGTGCCGTTCAGCAGCTCATAGGTGCTGCGCCCCTCGGGGATGTAGTAGCTTCTGGGCGCACAGCGGTTTTCGCTGGTATGCTGCGGATGTTCGTAATTTCTCATAACAGCAAAGCTCCTTCCGGTTTCATGGAAAGCACCCGGTGGAACGGAGTGTAATCGGTGAGATAAACGGTCGCCATGCCGGGAGTCTTGGCCTCGCTGTCCTCCTTGCCCTCGGTAAAATGATGGGTGCCGAAAGCAGGCCCCAGCTCCATGGCGGAAGACGGGTTGGAAACGGTGAACCAACTGTCTTTCAGAACCAGCACCTCGTCGCCATGGACAGGCATGGTCATATGCGCATTGGAAATGCGGTCAATGCCGCTGAACGCCAGCTCCACACGCCAGGGTGCGCCGGCCACGCCGGAGGTGCGGAAGTCCACCTCAAGCCCGTCCTCCGTCTCCCGAACGGTGATGTCAATGTCCATATCCGGGCCATATTTCTTTTTTCTGCCGGCATTGTCCATTTTCCACCAGTCGCTGGTGGCCGGCTTTTCCTCAAAGGGCAGGTAGTACCAGCCACGCATGGTCTGGTGCAGATGGAAAGCGCCGCTTTCGTCCTCGCTCATGGCTTCCGCCTTGAAGGCACGATGCTCGCAGAAGCTGCCGCCCAGCTTCACCGCCAGCTGAATGGAGCCGTTGTGGACATACAGGAAATCGGACTTGCCCTGCATGACGGTATAGGTATAGCTGCCACGGCGAACCCGTGCGATCCCGGAGTCGGCGTAGTAGGCATGATAGCGCAGGGGCGTGCCGCATTCGTCCGACTCAAAGTCGATCAGCTCCGGGTGGAGCATATACTGGATCAGGAAATTGGGGGCAGGGCGGTTCCCGTTCTCGGCGGATTGGCAGATGTAGTTCGCCATGGCCACAAACTCCGAAATATTGTAGCGATGGCCCAGATACAGGTAGAACCAGTAGTAGGCATCTGGATAGACGATGCGATCCTTGTCAAAGCGGGTGGAATTGGCGGTGAAGATGCGGTCGTCCGGCTCCCAGTAGGTCAGCATCATTTTCAGGTTTCGGATCACATGCTGCTCGTAGGACGGATCGTCCAGAGCCTCCGCCAGGAACAGCATGGCCTGGTTGTTCACATTGTTGTAGTTTCCGGCGGATTTCTCGGAGTATTCCCCGTCCGCATTGCAGTCGATGCCCTCTTTCAGATAGCCAAAGGCCGCCCGGGTCAGGTCGTTTTCCCCGTAAATTTTGCCGCACATGGCCAGAATGCCGGCAATGGCCCAGCGGTGGTTCGGCGTGTGGAAGCCGCCCTCCAGCAGGCCCCGGCCCCCGGTGTGCATGATGGGATCCATTTGCTCCATCAGCTTGGTTTCTTCCTCGGTGCGCCCTTCCAGCTTCCGCAGATACAGGAACAGAGGAAGCATAATTCCAACATTGAAGGCCGTATCCGGCGCAGAAAAGAAATTGCAGGTATTATAATCAAACAGGCCGTTTTCATGCTGCTGGGAAGCTATATAGCGCAGGCCCAGCTGCATACTGGCCCATAATTCTTCGTTGTGATAATAGCGGGATTGCGGGTTGCAGTACACAGCGCCGATATCCGCTACGCAGTAACAGGTTCGCTTTGCCATGTAAACGCCGTCAGGCATCACAAAGCCGCCATAAAAAGGACTTTCGGGGTTGCGGTTTTGGGTGCGCAGCGCCTGCTCCGCACGGATTTCCGTATCCCGAATCATGCGTTCATAATGTGCTCTCATCGGACATTCCTCCCATTTTCTCCCAGCAAAGCGGCGCCGATCACACCGGCGTCATTGTCCAGCTTTGCCAATACAATTTGGGTGTTTCTTTTAGAATTTTTAGTATAGATCCGCCCGGCAGTCTTCTTTTTCAAGGGCTCCAGCAGCAGATCCCCTGCTCTGCTCACCCCGCCGCCGATACACAGCACGGCAGGCTGAAAAATGTTGATAAGGTTGGCCGCACCCTCTGCAAGGTCGGTGGTGTAGCGGTCCAGAAGCGCCAGGCACCCGGCATCACCGGCCTGTGCGCCGTCAAAGACACTTTTGGCCTCCACCTGTTCCGGGTCTCCCCCGCAGAGCCTCCAAAGCAGCGTATGCCGGTCGCCCGCCATATACTGCCGGGCCTGCCGGATCAGGGCCGTGGCAGAGCCGTAGCTTTCAAAGCAGCCCCGCCGGCCGCAGCTGCAGGGCAGGCCCTCCCGATAGAGAACCATGTGCCCAAACTCCCCCGCTGCACCGTTCAGCCCAGTCCAGAGCCTGCCGTTCAGAATAATGCCGCCGCCAATCCCTGTGCCGATGGTCAGCATCAAAAAGGAGTCCTCCGCATAGCCGCCGGTGCAGTATTCCCCCCAGGCCGCCGCATTGGCATCGTTTCCGATGCACACAGGCAGGTGGAGCCGCTGCTCCAGCATCTGAGCCAGAGGCACATCCTCCAATCCCGGTCTGCATGGATCCTCCATGTGTCCGGTTTCTTCGATAGCCGTGCAAGGGACACCCACGCCGATGCGCATAACATCCTCCGGCCGCAGGCTCCGCCGCTCCATCAGGCTGCGTGCCAAACCCGCCAGATCGTCGGCCAAGCGCACCGGATCCTGAAGCAGTCCGGTTTTGACGGTCACCCGTTCCACGATCTGATCGTTTGGATCCACCAGCCCGGCAGCTATATTGGTGCCGCCCAGGTCTATTCCAATTCGGTACATACGCATCTCCATCACAAATACAGCAGGAGGGTTTTGACCTCAAACGGGCCAAAGGGCACATTCAAGGTGTTTTCCCGTGTCAAAATAGGGGGTTCTCCTCCAGCATATCGGTTTTTTCAACCTTTCGGATATTTTTTTCAGGGTAAAGGAAGCGGGCTTGCCATGCCTGCGGGCCTTTCGCCCGCAGGCAATCATGGGGCTTCCTTAATATTCGATCTCCGACAGCTTCACCGGGCGATGCTCCTGTGCAGACTTTTTCGCCGCCAGGCCCATCAGCACCGGCTTCAGGCCGTCCTCCACGCCCACCGGGGTGTCGGTATCGTTTTCAATGGCGTTGATAAATGCCTTGATCTCGGTGGCAAAGGACTGCATATACCGCTCCAGGAAGAAGTACAGGGGCTTCTCCCCGGTCACGCCGTCCGCATTGGAAAGCACCATGCTGGAGGCGGTGTCGTTGGCGGTGGCGGCCATGCCCTTGGAGCCGAACACCTCGGCCCGCTGATCATAGCCATAGGCTGCCCGGCGGGAATTGTCGATCACAGCCAGTGCGCCGTTGGCCATTTTCAGCGTGATGATGGCCGTATCCACATCGCCAGCCTCGCCGATGGCGGGATCCACCAGAACGGCAGGCTGGGCATAGATCTCCTCAGCATCGCAGCCGGCCAGGAAGCGAACCATATCAAAGTCATGAATGGTCATATCCAGGAACATACCGCCGGAAACCGCCGCATATTCCGCGCTGGGGGGTTCGGGGTCCCTGGAAGTGACCTTGATGATATGTACATCGCCCACAGCGCCGTCGGTGATGGCTTTCTTGACCGCCGCAAAGTTGTGGTCGTAGCGGCGGTTGAAGCCCACCTGGTACTTGATGTTGCTGCCCTTCAGCGCCTGCACCACCTGCTTGATCTTGCCCAGGTCATGGTCGATGGGCTTCTCGCAGAACACATGCTTGCCTGCGGCGATGGCCTCCAGGGAAATACTGGAATGGGTATTGGTGGACGAGCAGATGAGAACGGCGTCGATTTCCGGGTCGTTCAGAATGTCGTGATAGTCCGTAGCGGTGCCGCCCACGCCCATGCTCAGCAGCCACTTCTTGGTGGTGTCGTTCATATAGGGATCTGCAACGGTTTTGATCCGTGCATTGCGGACATAGTTACAAATACTCTCGGTATGTACCTTGCCGATGCGGCCGGCGCCGATCATGCCAACTGTTACCATATAGTTTTCCTCCTATTTACAGGCCGGTCTGGTCTGCAATGAATTTTCTTGCACGAATGGCGTATTCCAGGGGATTGGCCTTGGCGGGATCCTGCTCGGCTTCCACCACCATATAGCCTTGATAGCCGCTGTCTGCCAGCGCCTGGAAGATGGGCGCAAAGTCGATGCAGCCGTCGCCGGGAATGGTGAATGCGCCACGGCGCACGCCCTCCAGGAAGCTCAGCCGCTGCTTACGCACCTGGAAAACCACCTCCGGGCGAATATCCTTCAGATGGACATGCTTGATCCGGCCGGCGTGGCGCTTCACCTGCTCCACCGGGTCCTCGCCGCAGTAGGCAAAGTGGCCGCTGTCGAACAGCAGGCTCACATACCTGGGATCCGTACCGGCCATCAGGCGGTCGGTTTCCGCAGCGGTCTGCACCACGGTGCCCATGTGATGGTGGAAGGTCAGTGCCACGCCGTACTTTTCCAGGGACAGCTTGCCCAGCCGGTTCAGGCCGTCGCACAGGGTGTCCCACTCCCGGTCATTCATTACATATTTGCCCTCAAAAATGGGCTGATTTTGCACACCCTGGGTGGAGTAGCTCTGCTCGGAAACGCCCACCACCTTGGCGCCCATGGCCGCCAGGAAGGCCACATGCTTCTCAAATTCCACAAGCGTTTCCTCGTAGGGCTTGCTGATCAGGAATGTGGAGAACCAGGCGTTGCAGATCTCTATTCCCCGCAGCTCCAGCGCCGGCTTCAGCAC
Organism: uncultured Oscillospiraceae bacterium; assembly: GCA_964383485.1. Lineage (GTDB taxonomy): Bacteria > Bacillota > Clostridia > Oscillospirales > Oscillospiraceae > Faecousia. The sequence continues at coordinate 10,616 of CAYLHM010000008.1, read as the reverse complement.
GGCGGGATCCCTGGGATACTTGTTGCCCACCTCGGAGCCGGTAAACCCGGCCAGAGCCATTTCGCTGACACACTGCTGGAAGGTGTTTTCACCGCCCAGCTCCGGCAGGTCATCGTTGGTCCAGGCAATGGGCGCAATGCCCAGCTTTACATTTTCCAATTTTACCATCATTTGCCTCCAATGTCAATACTGTCTGGATTTTGCACGCTTTTCCATCAGGGCAGCGTAGGCCCTCTTTTGCGCTTCGTTTTCCGTGGTGCTTGCCAAACCCACATTCCACCAGGAGCCGTAGCCGTCGGTCATGGTCTTGGGCAGGGCCTTGATGTCGATGAGGGTGGAAACGCTCTGCTTCTGAGCATCCAGCAGGGCCGCTTCCAGCTCCTGTAGATTATGAGCGGTGTAGGTCTTGCACCCATAGCCTGCTGCCACGGCGGCGTAGCTGATGGGGATCAGGCCGCCGTTCAGCTTGCCCTCCTCGTCCCGGCTGCGGAACTCCGTGGCCAGATTGCCAATGCCGTTGCTCATTTGCAGATTGTTGATGCAGCCAAAGCCGCAGTTGTCAAAGAGCAGAACATTGATCTTCCGATGCTCCTGCAAGGAGGTGACCAGCTCGCTGTGCAGCATCAGGAACGCACCGTCGCCGCACATGGAATAGACCTCCTGCTCCGGGCAGGCCAGCTTCGCCCCCAGGGCCGCCGCCACCTCATAGCCCATGCAGGAATAGCCGTACTCCATCTGATAGGAGTCCTTGCAGTCCGTTGTCCAGAGCCGCTGCAGGTCGCCGGGCAGACTGCCGGAGGCGCCCACAATAATGCTGTCCCTGCCGATGACCCTGCGGATCAGGGCAATGGCGGAAACCTGGGTGATCTCCCCGCCGGTGAGGCTGCGGAACTCATCAATGCTGCCCTCGTTGCGGGCGGCGATCAGAGGCTCAAAGCCGTCGCCGTAGGTATAGGCGGCCAGCCGGGCATACTCTGCCTCCCAGTCCGCCTTTGCCCTGCGGATCTCATCAGTGTAAGCGCTGACATAGCCCTTGGCTTCCAGCAGGGCTTCGGCCTCCTCCAGGCAGACCTTCGCATCGCCGATCACCATGTCCGCATCCATCTTCCGGGCATCAAAGGCGGAGATATTGACGGATACCATTTTGGTGTGGCCATAAAGCTCCTTGGAGCCGGTGGTGAAGTCCGTCAGTCGGCTGCCCACGCTGATGATGAGGTCTGCTTGCCTTGCAATGGTATTGGCAGCGGAATTGCCGGTGACCCCCAGCCCGCCCAGATTATAGGGGTGGGAGGAACGGCAGGCGCTCTTTCCGGCCTGGGTCTCTCCAAAGGGAATGCGGAATTTTTCGCAGAACCGCTCCAGGGTCTGCCCTGCCTCGCTGTAGCGGACACCGCCTCCGCAGATGAGCATGGGCTTTTTGCTGGCGCAGATCAACTCCGCCAGGGTGTCCAGATCCTCTGGCGCCGGCCGAGGGCGGCGGATCCGATGGACACGCTTTTCAAAGAAGTAGTCGGGATAATCATAGGACTCGCCCTCCACATCCTGGGAAAGTGCCACGCACACGGCACCCGTTTCGGCAGGATCCGTCAGAATGCGCATGGCTTGGGCGAGGGTCGCCATGAGCTGATCCGGCCGGGTGATCCGATCCCAGAACCTGCACACCGGGCGGAAGGCATCATTGGTGGTCACACTGGGGCAATAGCTCTGCTCCAGCTGCTGCAGCACCGGGTCGGGCTGGCGGCTGGCAAAGGTATCGCCGGGGAACAGCAGCAGCGGAATGTGGTTCACGGTGGCAGTTGCGGCGGCAGTGACCATATTGGCTGCGCCGGGGCCGATGGAAGATGCACAGGCGATGATCCTGCGCCGGTTGCTCTGCCGGGCAAAGCCGGTAGCCACATGGGCCATGCCCTGCTCGTTCCGGCCCTGATACACCCGCAGGCCGCCCGGATTTTGATCCAGCGCCTGGCCCAGGCCCACCACGATGCCATGGCCGAAAATGGTAAAAATTCCCTCTACAAATTTGGTTTCAACGCCGTCAAGCTCTACATACTGGTTGTCCAGAAATTTGACAATGGCCTGACCGACCGTCATTTTACTCATTGCTTCTCCTCCCTGTTGCGGTAGAATTTTTCATGAAAATTGAAAAAATCGGGGTTTATGTCGGTTCAATCATGGGAAAATGAGGCAAAAGCCTCATTTTCCGTCCGTTTTTTACACGCAGGCTGCCTGATCTTCCGGCGCCGGACACTCCAGGCACTCGATCAAAAACAGCATGGCCAGAGCCTGTCCATAGGGCATCTGCTTCAGCTCGATCTCCTTATAGAACTCCTTGCTTTCACGGCCCATGGGTGTGCCGTAGGACACCTGATGGACAACGCCGTCCTGGTCGATATAATCCAGGATGGGCTTCAGCGCCTTAAGGGCAACTGCGGCATAGCGCTGGTCGATCAGGCCGGTGTGAACCGCCTTCAGGATGCCGTAGCCGAAACCGCAGGTGGCGCTGGCCTCCACATAGGCGGCGGGATCGTCAATGACGGTGTGCCACATGCCGGACGGGCTCTGGTAGTGCGCCAGGCTCTCCACCTGGTTTTGCAGGCTCTGCGCCAGCAGGCGCTTTACAGAGGGCTCCACCTCCACAGTCTGGAGAAATTCGGGAATAGCGATGGTGATCCAGCAGTTTCCCCTGCCCCAGAAGGCCTTGGCAAAATTGTGATTGCCGTTAAAGCTCCAGCCGTGGTACCACAGGCCGGTTTTGGTGTCGGCCAGGTATTTGGCGTGGAGGAGGAATTGGTACTGCGCCTCCTGAATATAGGCCGGAATATTCTCAATTCTGCCCATATTGGCTAGAAAAAGCACCGTCATGAACAGCGTATCGTCCCACAGCTCCTGATCGTTCAGGGAATCGGAGGTCATGTGCTGAAAGCCGCCGAACTTGGTTCTGGGGAAATGCTCCATGATCCAGCGGGCGCTTTCCCGGCAGGGTGCCAGGTACCGCTCATCGTGGAGATATTCGCCCACATAGGCCATGGTCAGAAAGGGCGTGACCGTGTTGACATTCAGGGCCGGGAAGCCCAGGGCCAGCTGATTGTCGTAGTATTTGACCAGGATATCCAGGTATTTTTGATTGCCGGTCTTGGCAAACAGCTTCCACAGCCCGTACAGGCCCACGCCCTGGGTCCATTCCCAGTGCTGATAGCGGCGGATATCGTCTCCTGCAAGGTTTTTGTCCTTCATATTTTTCAGGAAGATCTCGTCGTCTTCGTAGAGGATCGGGCAAAAGGCATCCACCAGCTTGACGAGCTTCTCCTGGATTATTTGTTTTTGCGCATTGTTTTCCATAGGCAAACCTCAACTTCATATACAATGGCCGCATAAACATATGTAGGCGGGTGGCTCCGTCTTTTGAGCGGGAAGGGGCGTGAAAGGAAGAAAATGTTTCGCTGAATTTCCGCTTTTCACGCCGCTTTCCCGACAGAAAAGCTTCGCCACCCGCCGATATTACATATGTTTCAACGCTTCTCCAGCCGCTCCTCCAGCATATGGACGAGGGGGATCAGCTCTGCCGGTGTGTGAACCGTATGATCCGGCTCCCAATCCGGCTCCTCCACCGTGTGGAAATATCTGGGCGACCAGTCCAGCCACACAGAGGTCAGGCCCTGCCGGTTTGCACCGGCAATATCCTTCTTCAAATTATTGCCGACCATGATGATACGACTTTTATCTGCGCTTGTCAAGCCCAATTTTTTATATGCCGTTTCAAACATGACGGCTGCCGGTTTTTGCTTGCCCACCACTTCGGAGATGACCCAGCCATCGAAGCAATAGCCCAGGCCGTTTTTGCGGAAGATGTTCCCGAAGGACTCCACTTCCCCATCGACCACTGCCAGAATGGTATAGCCCTCCCCGTGGAGCTGCTTCAAGGCCTCATCTGCGCCGGGGATAAAATCCGCCGACTGGACGATGTGCCGGTCGTCATAGACCTGGGTCGCTTCGTCGATGATGGTATCGCCGCAGTCCGTAAAAATGATGAGCTTTTTGGGCTTATTCATAGGAAAACCCTCTGAGCTTCAGTTCCTCTGCCCGGTGGCAGGCGACGAAGTGGCCGGGCTCCAGCTCCTGGTACTCCGGGGCGCACTCCTTGCACTTTTCCGTGCAGAAGCGGCAGCGGGTGTGGAAATAGCAGCCCGTAGGCGGGTTGGCCGGGTTGGGGATCTCGCCCTCCAGAGGAATGCGCTCATTCTGGACGGTTGGATCCGCCACGGGCACCGCCGAAAGCAGGCTCTCCGTGTAGGGGTGCATGGGATGCTCGAACAGGTTTTTGGTGGGTGCGTACTCCACCAGCTTTCCCAGATACATCACGCCTACCTTGTCCGAAATGTATTCCACCACGGAGAGGTCATGGCTGATAAAGATATAGGTCAGCCCCAGATCCTTTTGCAGCTCATGCAAGAGGTTGATCACCTGTGCCTGAATGGACACATCCAGCGCCGAAACAGACTCATCGCAGACGATGACTCTGGGGTTCAGGACCAGGGCACGGGCGATGCCGATCCGCTGCCGCTGGCCGCCGGAGAAGGCGTGGGGATAGCGCTTCAGGTAAGACACATTCAGTCCTACCTTCGCAGCGATATTCATGACCCGCTCCTCCATTTCAGCCTTGGGCATTTTGGGGAAGTTTGCAGCCAGGGGTTCCTTGATGATGTCCAGCACCGTCATACGGGGATCCAGGGAGGAATAGGGATCCTGGAAGATCATCTGGATCTCCTTGCGGTACTTCTTCATGGTTTTTTTGTCGATTTTGGTGAAGTTGATGGTTTCGCCGTCCTCTGCCGTGTAATACACATCTCCCTCGGAAGCCTCGTAAGCCCGGACAATGCAGCGGCCCAGGGTGGTCTTGCCGCAGCCGGACTCGCCCACGATGCCGATGGTTTCGCCCTCATTCACCGTAAAGCTGACATCTGTGACCGCACGGACGCAGACACCCTTGGAGTTAAAACGCATATGGATATGCTGCACATCTAAGATCGTCTTGCCGCTTTCATTACTCATTTCGTTTCTTCTCCTTTCGCTGCGCATTTTGCTGCTTCCGGACAGCCGGTGCAGGCGAAGCAGGCGATCTTGTGATCGCTGCCGATGTCTACCAATGTGGGATCATATACATTGCATACGCCGTCGATGCGCTTGCTGCACCGCTCGTAGAAGCCGCAGCCGGCAGGCAAATTCAGCGCCAGCGGGACGGTTCCCTCGATAGAGAACAGCTTTTCCTGGCCCTTGGTGCCGATTTTATGCACGGAACCGAGCAAGCCCTGTGTATAGGGGTGCTGGGGATTTTTGAAAATCTCCACAGCCGGCGCCGATTCCACAATTCGGCCCAGGTACATGACTGCGACCCGGTCGCACATCTGAGCTACCGTGCCCAGATCGTGGGTGATGAACAGGATGGACATTCCGAAGTCCTTTTGCAGCTCCTTCATCAGCTCCAAGATCTGCGCCTGAATGGTCACATCCAGCGCCGTGGTGGGTTCGTCGGCGATCAGCAGGCGGGGGTTGCATACCAGGGCCATGGCGATCAGCGCACGCTGCAGCATACCGCCGGAAAATTCGTGGGGGTACTGGTCATAGCGCTTCTCGGCATTGGCAATGCCCACCTTTTTCATGACATCCAGGGAGATCTCCTTGGCCTTTTTCTTATCCTTGGTGATGTGCAGCAGGGTCGCCTCGTTGATCTGGCTGCCGATGGTGTACATGGGAGAGAACGCAACCATGGGCTCCTGGAAAATCATGGAGATCTGCTTGCCCCGAACGGAGCGGATTTCCTTGCCTCTTGGGTTCAGGCTCAGCAGGTTTACCTTTCCCATGCCGTCGGCATCGAATACGATCTCGCCCTCAGCCTTACACTTCTTGTCGTTGATGCCCAGGATCGCCTTGCTGGTCAGACTTTTGCCGCAGCCGGATTCACCTACCAGGCCCAGAGTCTCGCCCTTGTGAATTTCAAAGTTCACACCACGAACAGCGGTCAGCGTACCTTCATCAGTCTTGATGTTGACCTTGAGATCTTTGACCTCAATAATGGTTTCTGTCTTTTTGACATCGTTTTCCATAATACGCACTCCTTTCTGTTCTTACTTGTAGGGATCGGCTGCATCACGCATACCGTCGCCCAGGAAGTTGAAGGCCAGCACGGTGATGATCACGAAAATCAGGGGGATCATTCTCCAGGGGTACTGGGCTACAGAGGTAAGGGAGTTCGTTTCCTGCAGCAGCACGCCCCAGCTGGTTGCGGGGGACTTCATGCCCAGGCCCAGATAGCTCATAGAGGTTTCGCCCAGGATGGAGCCGGGGATGCCCAGGGTCAGGTTGACGATCAGGTAGCTCAGGAAACCGGGCACCATGTGCTTGATCATGATCTTAAAATCGCTGACACCGGCCAGCCGTGCGGCCATGACATAGTCCTCGTTCCGCATGGAAATGAACTTGCCCCGGACCACACGGGCCAGACCTGTCCATCCAATGAACGACAGGATAATGGTAATGTACAAATACATCGCCGACACGGAGATGCCCGCCGGAATTGCCGCCGACAGAGCCAGCCACAGAGGGATGCTGGGGATGGCGGAAATGACCTCGATAACACGCTGGATAAAGCTGTCGATAAAGCCGCCGAAATAGCCGGAAATACCGCCCAGCAGGATGCCCAGCACAAAGCTGATCACAGCGGATACAAAGGGAATGGTCAGGGACACCTGGGAACCGAAGAGAATACGGGAGAAGATGCAGCAGCCCGTGCTGTCGGCGCCGAAGATGTTAATGCGAGCGGAGGTGTCCACCTCACCGGCCTCGTTCACCAGTCCGTACAGGTGCAGGTTGCAGGGGATCAGCCCCAAAATCTTATACTCCGTGCCGGAAACGAAGAAGCGCAGATAATACTTTGCGCTGGTGTCCTCGGTGACGGTGATCTGCCAGGTTGTGCGGTCGTACTCCTTCTGGAGCTTGTAGACATACGGTGCGCTCAGGCTGCCGTCCTCGTTGGTCCAATGCACCTTGGTGGGGGCAGTGTCCTGATAGAGGCTTGAAAAGTCCTCCAGACCGTAAGGGGCGATAAAGTCCGCAAACAGCGCACCCAGATACAGAACCAGCAGGATCGCCAGGCTGATCCGGGCCAGGGTGTGCTTTTTCAGCTTGCGCCACATCAGCACCCATTGGGACGCCAGGTAATAGGACTCGTCTTTGGTTTTATCTTTCTTCTTTTTTGTCAACAGTGCCATATGCTCAGCCCCTTTCTGCGTATCTGATACGCGGATCCAGCCATGCCAGCGCAACATCCGACAGCAGGGTGCCGACCACGACCAGCACCGCCTGGATCATCACGATGGTACCGGCCAGGTACATATCCTGGGACTTCAGAGCCGCCAGCAGGACCGGGCCTTGAATTTGCAGGTTCATAACAATGGCAGACACGGTGGAGCCGGAGAAGATGGTACGCAGGGAGCCGGCCATACCGGAAACCACCGGGTTCATTGCAGAGCGCAGGCAGTATTTATAGGTGATGGTCGCCTCGGAGCAGCCCTTGGCCCGCGCCGTCAGGGTGTACTGGCGGGTCTGTTCGTCCAGCATCTGGGCACGAACGGTACGAATAATGCCGCAGGTACCGCTGGTGCCGATGACGAACAGCGGAATCAGGCAGCGGCCCAGGAACTCAGGGACATATTCCCAGCGCAGGCCGTTCTGCAGCATCTCCGTGCTGAATAGCCCCAGATACACCTGCCCCGTGGCCATATAGATCCAATACATCACCAAAATGGCCAGCAGGAAGTTTGGCGTTGCCGTTCCTAGGAAGCCGATAAAGGACCAGAAATAGTCGCCGGCAGAGTACTGATGGTTGGCGCAGTAGATGCCGATCGGCAGTGAAACCACATACTGGAATACCAGAATGACGAAGGACACGCCCAGAGTCAGCCACAGGCGGTCCATAATGACACTCCAGACACTGCGGCCGTAGGTGAAGGAGTAGCCGAAATCCCCTTCTGTGATAATGCCCACGATCCAATCAAAATACTGGACATACCAGGGGTCGTTTAATCCATAATAATCCCGCAGCTCTTCGATCTCTTCCTCGGTGAAAATCTCGCCTTCAGCGGCCATAGCGGACACATAGGAGCTTACATAGTCTCCGGGCGGAAGCTGAATGACAAAGAAGATCACAATGGAAATGATCAGAATGGTCGGAATAAAGAGCAGCAGTCGTTTGCCAATATACTTGAGCATATAATGCAGCATCCTTTCCTTATTTTTTTGGTGTTCTGACCCATGTGGAAATGCGGGAGGCAACTGTGTGTACGAGCTACCCCCCGCAGTTTTTTAGGTCATGCGACTTGTTGCATTGGAACCGTTAAGTTGCGGATTCGTCGATATACCAGCACCATACATGGGTCAGGCCCATGTCCCGGAAGATGTCGCTATAGACGCCGGTCTCCGGGAAGTTCTGGATCCGCTTGTTCACAGCATGGTACACGCTGTCGCTCTTCACATAATTGATGACCCACATATTCTTCTCGTGCAGGGCCAGCATTTGCAGAGCAATTTCGTTGCGTGCATCGGTGTCGCCGGTCTGGTCCAGCTGCTTCTTCAGGTTGATCAGCTCCAGCAGGTCGCCGGTGGCGTTTTCTTCTGTCAGGTTGCCGTACCACACCACATTGGTGGCGGTGCCGGGAACCATGGAGGCGGGCTTCAGAGTGATGGACACATCGCCCAGGCAGGTAACAGGATAGAGCATACACTCGATCTCGTTGGCCAAGATCTTATTGTCGATATTGGTGCGGTCGTAGTCCTTGAAGGTGGTCTTGATGCCGACTGCGTTGTAGTAGGGCAGCAGCAGCTTGTAGGTATCGGCGGCGCCGTTGTCCGCCACGCTGATGATATTCAGGATAAAATCGGTGCCGTCTGCAAAGTCATAGTAGCCGTCGGAGCCCATGACCAGGCCGCAGCCCTCCAGCAGAGTCTTGGCCTTGTCCACATCATACTCGGTCCACTTGGTGGCCCACTCCTCGCTGTAGCCCATCATACCCTCGGCAGGAGAGGCGTTGCCGCCCTCGATCCAGCCGCCGGAATACAGGGATGCAAATTCCTCACGGTCTACACAGATGGACAGGGCCTGGCGGAAATCGGCATTGTTGAACAGCTCGTTCAGATGCTCGTCGGCAATGCTCAGGTTCAGATCCAGCTCGGTGCCGCCGTTGCCCCAGCCGGTGCCGGACCACTCATAGAGATTGACCGTGCCGGCTTCCAGAACCGTGGGAATATCCGACAGGGCAATGATCTGGAAGTCCACAGTGCCGTCCAGCAGCAGCATCAAGGACTGATCGGTGTTCTGAATGGTGGTATAGTCGATTTTGTCAATGTAGGGCAGCTGCTGGCCGGCTGCATCGACCTTCCAGTAGTAGGGGTTGCGCACATACTCGTAGTAATCGCCGTTGATGTCGTTCTTCCCGCTCTCGGTGGAAAGGACATAAGAGTTCAGGGTGGGTACGCCGGCATAGTTCCAGAAGTAATACAGCAGCTGCTTGCCGGCAGTCGCCAGGTCGGCAAAGTCACCGCCGCAGATGCGGTTGGCTTCTGCCAGGGCGGCATCGTTGTTGCCAGCTACCCACAGGTCACACATGGTCTCGAAGATGTGCTTGGGTGCCCAGCACCACTTCAGATCCACGGCCAGAGCCTCGATAAAGTCGTACTTGGAGGTGGTGAAGGTCACGGTAAAGGTGTAGTCGTCTACCTTCTCCACAACGGCGTTGTTGCCGGCGGAGTCGATGTGGCAGCTCCGAACACCCTTGCCGTCAATGTTGTTCAGGCAGACCACATTGTAGAACCACACACAGTCCTCAGCGGTGAACGGCTCGCCGTCAGACCACTTCATGCCCTCGCGCAGATGGATGGTCCACACCGTGCAGTCATCATTGGCTTCCCAGGACTTGGCCACATTGGGTTCGATCGTGCCATCGGAATTAAACAGGACCAAGCCCTCTTCAATGATCTTGCCGGTGGCCCAGGAAGAGCTGGAGGTAGAGGTCTTCAGCTCGCCGCCATAGGTGCCGACCGTAATGCCGGTTTCGACCTTGATGTCGTCAGCTACAGGCAGGCGGTCCTCTACATTACCGTAGGTACCCAGGTTGGTAATGTAGGGTGCTTCCGTGTAGCTTGTGATTTCGACTGGTGCGGTGGTCCCAGTCGGTGTTTCGGTGTTTTCGCTGGGGTTCGTCTCACTGGGCGTTTTGGTGGTGCAGGCGCCCAAAGACAAAACCATGGCGAAAACCAGCAGGAGCGCTAAAATTTTCTTCATTTTGTTGTTTCCTCCTTTTTTAATGTTAAATGCCTGCGCATTTAGGATAAATTCATTATATCGGACTTTGGGCCTTCGTCTACGCATTATTTGTCTTTTTCAAAAATAAATATTGCATTTCATGCTTTTTTGGGGATTTTGAATTTCAAATTTTGTGAATATTGCACAATTTTTTAGGTCGAAATTTTACATTCAAAATGCAAAGAACTGCATTCCCGGCAAAAAAATTGCAAGCTGAACTTGACATTTCCGGTTGGCTGTGGTAGACTGTGTTGCGAAAAAG
>CAYLHM010000007.1:0-22518 GCA_964383485.1 uncultured Oscillospiraceae bacterium | reverse complement strand
CGGAAACGGTAGCCTGTTTCCGGGCAACCGGTGCCGTGCCGGCTGCGCCGATGGATGCGATCCGAAAATACAAGGGAAGCTCTGAATAAATCGCCTGCGGCGCTGAATGAAGGTCACTTCTAAAGCGCTACGGCGGAGCGGTGTCCTTTGACCTCCAGAAGTGCGTGTTGCCAAAGGCCTCCGTTCCGCCGGTTTCATATAAAAAATACTTCGCCAAACCGTTCCTTTTTGCAGACTTTTTTATTTCGCCCAGGATGTGCAGCGGCTGACGGCTTTTTCCCAGCCTTGGAGCCGATCATTGCGTTCATCGGCGGAAATTTGAGGCGCAAACTGCCGGTCTGCCAGCCAGTTCTGGCGGATCTGATCCACACTTTCCCAATAGCCCACCGCCAACCCGGCGAGATAGGCAGCACCCAGGGCGGTGGTTTCCACGCACAGGGGCCGAAGCACCGGCGCATCGCAGATATCCGCCTGAGCCTGCATCAGATAGTTGTTGGCGGAGGCGCCGCCGTCCACCCGGAGCTGACGCAGGGTAATGCCGCTGTCGGCCTGCATGGCCTGCAGGACATCGTTCACCTGATAGCAGATGGAGTCCAGTGTGGCCCGGATGATGTGGTACTTGTTCACACCGCGGGTCAGGCCCAGAATACTCCCTCTGGCATAGGCATCCCAATGGGGAGCGCCCAGCCCGGTAAAGGCCGGCACCACATAGCAGCCGTTGGTATCCGGCACCTTGCGGGCCATATATTCCGAATCGGAGGCGGACTCAATAAAGCGAAGCTCGTCCCGGAGCCACTGTACAGCCGCACCGGCCACGAAGATGGAGCCTTCCAGAGCATAGGATACCTGATCATTCAGGCCCCAGGCGACAGTCGTAACCAGGCCGTTTTGGGAGAAAATAGGGGTGGTGCCGGTGTTCATCAGCAAAAAAGCGCCGGTTCCGTAGGTGCATTTGGAGTTTCCCGGCTCAAAGCACGCCTGACCGAACAGAGCGGACTGTTGATCACCTGCCGCACCGGCAATGGGAATGGGTGCGCCGAAGAAGGCAGGAAGCACGCTGCCGTAGACCCGGCTGGAGGGGACGGGCGTGGGCAGCATGGCGGCGGGAATGTCCAATATCTTCAAAATGTCCCCGTCCCAGCACAGGGTGTTGATGTTGAACAGCATGGTGCGGGAGGCGTTGGAATAGTCGGTCACATGAACGGCTCCGCCGGTGAGCTTCCAGATCAGCCAGGTTTCCACCGTGCCGAACAGCAGATCCCCACGCCGGGCCTTTTCCTTGGCCCCTGGAACATGCTCCAGGATCCAGCGGATTTTGGTGGCGGAAAAATAGGGGTCAATCACCAGACCGGTTTTTTGCCGGATCGTGTCGGTCAGGCCTTGCTGCCTCAGCTCGTCGCAATAGGCGGCGGTGCGGCGGCACTGCCACACAATGGCATTGTATATGGGCCGACCGGTGGCTTTTTCCCAAACCACGGTGGTCTCCCGCTGATTGGTAATGCCGATGGCGGCAATATCTGCGGCGGTGGCGCCGATATTTTGCAGGGCCTGCCGGGCCACCTCCAGCTGGGAGGTGAAAATCTCGTCGGCATCGTGCTCCACCCAGCCCGGCTGGGGAAAATATTGGGTAAATTCTTTCTGCGCCAGGCTGCACACCACACCGTTGCGGTCGAACAAAATGCAGCGGTTGCTGGTGGTGCCGGAGTCCAGGGACATGATATATTTGCTCATATGTACGCTCCTAAAAAATAGATTATTGCCAATTTGACGGCTTAGACTGCTTTTTCCAAGTAATATTTTAGGGAAATTTCATAAAAACTCTTGCCAAGCGAGAAATTTTGTGGTATTATATTTAGACAGGACCATCTAGGCGATAGGGGATACCCTCCAAATCCAGGAGGAAGCGTTTCCGATCCAGCCCGCCTGCGTAGCCCGTGAGGCAGCCGCCGGCACCTAGCACCCGGTGGCAGGGGATCATGATGGCAATGGGATTTTTCCCAACCGCCTGCCCCACTGCCTGGGCCGACATGGTTTTCCCCAGAAGCCCTGCGATCTGGCCGTAGGTCATGGCTTGGCCATAGGGGATTTGCTCCAGAATGGCCCACACCCGCTTTTGAAATGCCGTGCCCCTGGGAAGCACGGGCAGGGGAGCGGGGGCCTGACCGGCAAAATAGGCATCCAGCCATTGCCGAACGGCTGGGTACTCCGGGCCGGGACTTTGGGCAGCGCCAAAATTCATTTCGGTTACAAAGCCCTGCTCCATTTGTACGGTGATGGGGCCGATAGGGGAGCTGTAATACATGGCGCACCTCTTTTTTATTTTATTATAGAAGACTTTTACGATGCTGTCAACCGCTGAATTTTCGGAAAGGAATGTTCGTTTATGAAGCTGAAAATTTTAGAGCGCAACCCCGTCCTGGCCCCCTACGAGGCGGATCTCCAGCTCAGAATGCAAAACTATCAAAATACAAAGAACCGCCTGCTGCCCAAAGGGGGCAGCCTTTCCGATTTTGCCAATGCCCACCGCTACTTTGGCTTCCACCAGACGGAGCAGGGCTGGTATTATCGGGAGTGGGCGCCTGCGGCAGAAAAAATGTACCTCACCGGCGATTTCTGCGGCTGGGATCGCCACGCCTGTCCCATGGAGCGGAAGGAAAATGGCGTTTTTGAGCTGTTCCTGCCGGGTAAGGATGCCCTGAAGGACGGCCAATGTGTCATGGCCATTGTGGTGCATCAGGGGCAGGAGCTGGAGCGGATCCCCCTGTACGCCACACGGGTGGTACAGGATCCCCGCACCACTGCCTGGTGCGCCGCCATTCATGGGGAGAAGCCCTTTGCCTGGACGGACAAAAATTTCAAGCCCCAGGCCGATCCCTTTATTTATGAGTGCCACATCGGCATGGCCCAGGAGGAGGGCAAGGTCGGCTCCTACCGGGAGTTTCAGGAGAATGTGCTGCCCCGCATTCGGGATCTGGGCTACAACACCATCCAGATCATGGCCATTATGGAGCATCCCTACTACGCCTCCTTTGGCTATCAGGTCACCAATTTCTTTGCCGCATCTTCCCGCTTCGGTCTGCCGGAGGAGCTGAAAGCGCTGATCAACGCCGCCCACGGCATGGGCATTGCCGTGCTGCTGGATGTGGTGCATTCCCATGCCAGCCGCAACACCCGGGAGGGCATCAACGAATTTGACGGCACCAGCTATCAGTTCTTCCACGATGGCGGCAAGGGCGATCACCCGGCCTGGGGGACCAAGTGCTTTAACTACGGCAAGCCGGAGGTACTGCATTTCCTGCTGTCCAACCTGAAATTCTGGATGGAGGAATACCATTTCGACGGCTTCCGCTTCGACGGCGTGACCTCCATGCTCTATCACGACCATGGCCTGGGCACGGCTTTCACCAGCCCGGCTCAGTATTTTTCCATGAACACCGATACGGAGGCTGTCACCTATTTGCAGCTTGCCAATGAGATGGTGCGCCAGGTCAATCCCCATGCGATCACCATCGCCGAGGATACCTCTGCCATGCCGGGGCTGTGCCTGCCTATCGATGAAGGCGGCGTGGGCTTCGACTACCGCCTGGCCATGGGTGAGCCGGATATGTGGATCCGTCTGCTGAAAGAGAAGCGGGACGAGGACTGGGATTTCAACCAGATCTATTACGAGCTGGCCAACCGCTGGCCGGGGGAGAAGGTCATCGGCTACTGCGAGTCCCACGATCAGGCCCTGGTAGGGGACAAGACCATCATGTTCCGCCTGTGCGATGCCAATATGTACTGGTGCATGGAGGAGGGCAATCAAAACGATACCATTCAGCGGGGCATGGCTCTGCACAAAATGATCCGCCTGCTCACCATGAGCCTGGGCGGCCAGGGCTATCTGACCTTTATGGGCAACGAATTTGGCCACCCGGAATGGATCGATTTTCCCCGGGAGGGCAACGGCTGGAGCTATCACTACTGCCGCCGCCAGTGGAGCCTGGCGGATAATCCGAATTTGAAATACAAATATCTCCGCTCCTTTGACCGGGACATGGTGGCCATGGCCAAGCGGGACGGTGTGCTCAGCGGCTGGGACAAGCAGCTTCTGGTGCACAATGGCGACCATGTGCTGGCCTTCGACAAGGGCGGCGCCACCTGCATCTTTAACTTTGACCCCACACGCTCCTATGACGGTTATTTTGTTCCCATGAGCAGGGAGGGAGAATACCGGGTCACTCTGTCCTCCGACGATTTCTGCTATGGCGGCTTCGGCCGGGCGGCCCATCAGAGCTACACTGCCGAAAAGCAGCCCGACGGCCGCATCGGCTTCCGGGTCTATCTGCCCAGCCGCTGCGCCCTGGTGCTGGAATATCAGCACAATTAAAGGCGGCTTCTGAAATGGAACGAACGGACAAGCACCTTTTTTCAGCCGTTTCAGAATTGGAAGCTGGGGGATATTCAATCAAAAATTACCGATTTGTGACCGTTTAACAAATTTTAGAAGATAAAAAAAAGAAATTGCACACAATTTCCCATTGCATTTATGATGATGATGTGATATAATCCTGGTGTAATAGATAAATTGTATTTCATCCGGGACTGTTCTACTATATGTGGTGTTTTATCGCAACCACATAGCATAAACAAGGAGTGATGGCATGATTTACGATCTGCAAAAAGCGAGTATGTGGAAGCGTATAGCTGCGTGGATCTTTGACAGCATCCTGATGGTAACGCTTGCGGTGGGCTTCGCTTTCCTCATATCCGAACTGGTTGACTTTGATGGTTGTGTCGAACGGGTGAATAACTATTATCTTCAATATGGTCAAGAATATGGAATTGATATGAACATCTCCTCGGCAGACTACGAAGCGCTGTCTGAGGATCAGGTAAAAGTTTATGAAGAGGCATTGCAGGCTCTGAACGAGGACGAAGACGCCGTCGATGCTTTCACAAAGGAAATCAACCTGACCCTTTTGATCGTGACCTTCGGTATTCTCCTTTCCATGCTGGTGCTGGAATTTGCCATTCCGCTGGCCTTTAAGAATGGTCAGACCCTTGGCAAGAAAGCATTCAGTATTGGCGTTATGCGGACGGATGGCATCAGAATCAATTCCATGTTGCTTTTTATCCGTGTATTTCTGGGGAAGTTCACCATTGAAACGATGATCCCGGTGCTGCTGGCGCTGATGATCCTCTTCGGGCAGATGGGCTCCTTTGCTATGCTGGTTATAATGGGCATTCTGCTGCTGCAAATCATTCTCCTGATTGCGACCAAAACCAACTCCGTCATTCATGATCTTATGGCGAAAACGGTGGCTGTGGATCTGTCCAGCCAGATGATCTTCGACACCGAGGCGGATCTCGTCGCCTACAAGGAGCGGATCCATGCCGAACAGGCCGCACGGCAGGATTATTAAGTTGTTGCTAATTTATTAAGCATAAAAAACAAAGAAGGAAAGGGATTTTATGAGAGTCAAACTTGAAAATGTGACCAAAATTTTCCCCAGCCGCAACAAAAAGTCCGGAGAGGAGGTTGTTGCAGTCAACAACTTCACCTTCGACATACCCGATGGAAAGCTGATTGGCCTGCTTGGCCCGTCCGGCTGCGGCAAGAGTACCACGCTGTACATGATTTGCGGCCTGCAAAAGCCCACCAGCGGACATATTTGGTTCGGTGACGACGATGTGACCGAACTGGCCCCTGAAAATCGTGGCGTCGGCCTGGTATTCCAGAACTATGCCCTGTATCCCCACATGACGGTGCAGCAGAACATTCTGTTCCCCCTGCAAAATCTGAAGGGCGCAGAGAAGCTCAGCAAGCAGGAAATGCTGGAGCGTGCCCAGCACGCCGCCAAGCTGGTGCAGATCGACAACCTAATGGATCGCAAGCCCAGTGAGCTGTCCGGCGGTCAGCAGCAGCGTGTTGCGATTGCCCGTGCCCTGGTCAAGACCCCCCGTGTCCTGCTGCTGGACGAGCCCCTTTCCAACCTGGACGCCCGCCTGCGCCTGCAGACCCGTGAGGAGATCAAGCGCATTCAGCGGCGCACCGGCGTTACCACCATTTTCGTTACCCACGACCAGGAGGAGGCCATGTCCATCTCCGATCTGATCGTTGTGATGAAGCTGGGCGTGGTGCAGCAGATCGGCGAGCCTCAGGAGGTCTATGATAACCCCGGCAACCTGTTTGTGGCCAAATTCCTGGGCACCCCGCCCATCAATGTATTCAGCGGCCATGTGAAGGACGGGAAGCTCTATATTGGCAAGGACCAGGTACTGGATGTGCCGGGCGTTGCCGATCAGGAGGTTCATGTCGGCGTGCGGCCCGAGGGCTTTGTGCCGGATCCCAACGGCGGCCTGTGCTGCAAGCTGAGCAGCGTGGAAGTGATGGGCCGGGATGTGAGCATCGTGTCTACCCACGAGGCCTCCGAAAATGTCACGATCCGCTCCATTATCAATGCCGATTACAAGGTTGCCCCCGGTACCGAGGAGATCCGCTACAGCCTGAAGCCCCATAAGACCTTCATCTTCAATAAGGAAACTGAAGAGCGGATTTATTGGGAGGGTTAAGCCATGGTCGAAAATAAACAACAGTGGAAAGCATGGCTTTACTTGGCGCCGGCGATTGTACTGCTGCTGGTGTTTACGGTATGGCCCATCTTCAACACGGTGCGTGTTTCCCTGCTGGAGAATTACAGCTCTCTGGCCGAGCGGGCCGGAAAGACCTTTTCTTTCGGCATTAAGAACTTTATCACCGTCATCAACTACCCGGAGTTTGCCACCTGCCTGAAGAATACCATCCTGCTGTGCGTGCTGACGGTTCCCATTTCCACGCTTCTGGCGCTTCTGATTGCCGTTTTCCTGAATAACATCAAGTTCCTTCAGAAGACCCTGCAGACCATCTTCTTCCTGCCCTATGTGACCAATTCCATCGCCATCGGCATGGTCTTCCAGGCCATGTTCAACATTGTCGGCTCCTTCCTTGGCACGCCGAATGAGATCATCACCAGCCCCGGCATTATCAACAGCATTCTGGGCCTGTTCGGTGTCGATCCCATCAACTGGGTCAACGCCGGTTCCTCCTATGGCGCCAACCTGACGGTTATGGTGATTTACATTGTGTGGAATGCGCTGCCCTTCAAAATTCTGGTTCTGCTGGGCGGCCTGCAGGGCATCAACAAGCAGTATTACGAGGCTGCCAAAATTGACGGGACCTCCCGTTTCCGTGTGTTCACCCGCATCACGGTTCCGCTGCTGTCCCCGATGCTGGTGTATGTCATCATTACCGGCTTTATCGGCGGCTTTAAGGAATATACCAGCGTGGTTGGTATCTTCGGCGAAACCCTGGGGCCTGCCGGTAGCGACGGCGCCATGAATACCATGGTCGGATATGTGTATAGCGCTCTGCAAAGCGATAAGATCGGCCTTGCAAGCGCCGGCTCGCTGATTTTGTTCGTCATCATCTTTGTTGTCACGATGATCAACTCCGCAATCAGCAAGAAGCATACCTACTATTAAGGAGGTGCGGATATGGGAAGCTATAACGAATCGAATTTGAAACAGGTGTCCGCAAAAAGCAAGGCGGTTGCGATCATCGTTAAGGCCCTGCTGTATGTGTTCCTGATTTTTATGGCGGTGGTCGTCCTGTTCCCCTTCTACTGGATGCTCAGCTCCTCCGTAAAAAGCCTGACCGAGTACAACCTGACGGTGCCTACTCTGTGGCCCAAGACCATTCAGCTGGAAAACTATGCCACCGCCTTTACCACCGGCAATCTGGGGCGGCTGTTCATGAACACCGCCTATGTGGGCATCGTTTCCACGCTGCTGTCGCTGGTCATTACGGTGCTGTCCGCCTTTGCCTTTGCCCGCCTGGACTTTAAGGGCAGGGATCTCATGTTCGGCGCCATGATGGCGACCATGATGATCCCCGGCGAAATGTTCACCATTACCAACTATATGACCGTTTCCAACATCGGCTGGATAGGCAACTTCAACGCTCTGATCTGGCCCTTCCTGATCAGCGTGTTCTACATCTACCTCCTGCGCCAGAACTTCATGCAAATTCCCAACGAGCTGTACCTGGCCGCCAAGGTAGACGGTACCTCTGATTTGAAGTATCTGTGGAAGGTGATGATCCCGCTGGCCCTGCCCACACTGATTTCCATTACCATTCTGAAAATGATGGGCGCATGGAACTCCTATGTGTGGCCCCGCCTGGTCGCCAACGACGAAGCGCACCGCATGGTCACCAACGGCCTTCGGAACGCCTTTACCAACGCCGGCACCGGCCAGACCGATTACCCCGTGCAGATGGCCGCCGTTGCGCTTGTTTCGTTCCCCCTGTTCCTGGTATTCATCTTCCTGCGGAAGTACATCATGAAGGGTGTCAGCCGCAGCGGTATCAAGGGTTGAGAAGCTCCCGGAGCTTTGATACATAAGGTCACCTCTAAAAGCCCGGCTTCGGTTCCCGCGGCGGATCCTTTGCCCCGTCTATGCAGCGTTCAAAACGGGAAATTCATCCAGCATTCCTCCGCTTTGAACAGCCTTGGCTGGAATAAAATCATGCGCTGTCGGCTGCCCCCGGGCTTTTAGCGGTTCCCAAAATATTTTTCAAAGGAAGGTAATTACTATGCAGAGAAAAATCATCTCACTGTTGCTGGCTGCTCTGATGCTGATCTCCGTATTCGCTATGACTGCCTGCAACGGCACCGGTTCTTCCGCCGTTAGCAATTTTGAGATCCCCGAGGGCGGCTACGATGGAAGCGCAGTTACCATTAAATTCTACCACACCATGGGCTCCAATCTGAGCGATGTGCTGGATGTCTACATCGCAGAGTTCAACAAGCTGTATCCCAACATCACCGTCGAGTGGGAGCAGGTCGGTAGCTATGACGATGTCCGCAACCAGATCACCACCGAGCTGACTGCGCACAACGAGCCGAACATTGCCTACTGCTATCCCGACCATGTGGCCATGTACAATATCGCCGGTGCCGTTGCAACCCTGGACGATCTGATCGCCAGCGACATCGAGGTCGAACGGGCTGATGGCACCACCGAAATCCTGGGCCTGACCGATGAGCAGATCGCTGATTTCATCGAGGGCTACTACACAGAGGGCCAGCAGTTTGGCGATGGTCTGATGTACACCATGCCGTTTTCCAAGTCCACCGAGGTCATGTACTACAACAAGACCTTCTTCGACGCTAACAACCTGACCGTTCCCACCACCTGGGATGAGATGGAGACCCTGCTGGGCCAGATCAAGGCCATTGACCCGACCTCCATTCCTCTTGGCTACGACAGCG
Source organism: uncultured Oscillospiraceae bacterium (assembly GCA_964383485.1). Classification (GTDB taxonomy): domain Bacteria; phylum Bacillota; class Clostridia; order Oscillospirales; family Oscillospiraceae; genus Faecousia. The sequence goes on along the minus strand of CAYLHM010000007.1, from coordinate 13,225 downwards.
CCGACAACTGGTTCATCAACATGACCGAGCAGCTGGGCACCGGCTACACCAGCGCTACCAGCCCCTATTTCCTGTTTGACGATGAGGACAACTACAGCTTCCTGAAGCAGTTCAACAGCTGGTATCAGAATGGCTGGGTCACCACGCAGGATCTGTATGGCGCTTACACCTCCGCTCTGTTCACCGAGACCGAAAGCACCCGCTGCTATATCTGCATCGGCTCCTCTGCCGGCGCTTCTCACCAGATCCCCGATGACGGCGCTTTCGAGGTCGGCATTGCCCCCATCCCCCAGGCCAATGCGGATAACCCCAAGGTGATTTCCCAGGGCCCCAGCGTATGTATCTTCAAGAAAGACAATCCTCAGGAAGTCATCGCCTCCTGGCTGTTTGTGAAGTACCTGACCACCAGCGTGGAATTTCAGGCGGAGTTCTCCATGGCCTCCGGCTATGTGCCTGTCATCAAGTCCGTCACGGAAAATGAGACCTATGCAAATTGGCTGAACAAGGCCGATGGCTATACCTATCTGGCCGCCCTCAGCGCCAGTGTCTGCCTGGGTCAGGAGAATGCCTACTTCACTTCTCCCGCTTTCAACGGCTCCTCCGATGCCCGTGAGGCGGTTGGCAGCCTGATGAACACCGTCCTGCAGCTGCCGGCTGACGGCCTGGATGATGCGATTGCGAATGCGATCAACAAGCAGATGGTTACTCTGAATGCCAAGTACCCAGACTAATCAATAAGAAGCTATGGAGAGAAAACACATAAGGCTGGCGGCGGTCATCTGCATGGTCTGTCTGTTGGCGGCCTGTGCATTTGGCTGCAGCCCGTCTGAAGAGAACCCGCCCTCCAGTTCCGAGAGCGAAACGGAATTTATCGACTATGTCAGCCAGCTGAAGCTGGATATGTCCTCCGAAACGGCAAAGCAGGAAGTCACGGTCAGCCTGCATGTAGACGGCGACACGGTTCACTTCAATGTGCCCACCTCCTTGGTGGGCACGGAGGTGCTGAAAGCCCGCTTCCTGGCAGTCGATACGCCGGAATCCACCGGCAAGATCGAGGAATACGGCAAGGCGGCATCGAATTTTACCAAGGAGAAGCTGGCCTCTGCCACCTCCATCATCATTGAGTCCGATGATGCCAACTGGAACGCCGATTCTACCGGCGGCCGGTATTTGGTCTGGGTCTGGTACCGCAGCAGCGAATCCGAGGATTATCGGAACCTGAACCTGGAAATTTTACAGAACGGCCTTGCAGCAGCCATGAACACAGCCAGCAATCGCTACGGTGAAATTTGCATGGCCGCCCTGCAGCAGGCCAAGGATTTCAAGCTGAATAAGTATTCCGGCGAAGCAGACCCCAATTTCTTCTATGGCGATGCCATAGAACTGACCCTGAAGGAGCTGCGGTCCAATATTGCCGAATACAACGGCAGCACAGTGGCCTTTGAAGGTGTGGTCACGGTCAATTATTCCAATGGACTGTATGTCGAGGAATACGATGCCGAAACGGATATGTATAACGGTATCTATGTGTATTACGGCTACAGCCTGAACGGTGACGGCCTGACGATTTTACAGGTCGGCAACCGTGTGCGAATTGTGGGCAGCGTGTCGCTGTATGAGGCCAGCGGTTCCTACCAGGTCTCCGGCCTGAAGTACAGCTCTATGCGGCCTGACGATCCGGCCAATATCCAGCTCATCAGCAGCGGCCACGAGGCAGCTTATCAGGAGGTTTCCCCCGACACCTTTGCCAACGGCACCGTATCGGTGTCTTCCGGCGATGGGGAAGTGCAGGAGCTGCCCTATGCCGAAATGGCCCTCGGCTCCAGCATTTCCATGCAGAACCTGACCGTTAAGAGTATCTATACCACCACCAACGAGGAAAGCTCCTCCAAGGGCGCAATGACACTGACCTGCGAGGCTGACGGTATCACCGTAACCGTGCGGACAAATGTACTGCATGATGCCGATGGCAACCTGATTACAGCGGATGCCTATCAGGGCAAGGTGATCAGTGTCAAGGGTATTGTGGATTACTATAGCGGCAGCTATCAAATCAAGGTTTTCAACGCAAGCGACATTACAATTGAAAATTCGTAGAGAAAGTTGAGGTACGATATGAAAAAGCTTATTGCAATTTTTTTGGCTTTGACTCTGTGCCTGGGCCTGTTTGCCGGCTGTAACAAGACGGAGGAGAAGAGCGGACTGGACAGCGCCCTGGAGTATCTGAAGGGTATGTACCGGGATTCCGACGAAAAGACACCTATGGGTTATTCCGTCACCAGCATTGTTCGGATCGGCGATGTGACCTATGATGTTTCCTGGGCAATCGAGATTGTCAGCGGTGTCGATACCGCCGTATCCGTCGGTGAAGACGACGGCATGACCACCACCATCGTGGTTGACGAGGAGAACGGCACCGAAACCAGCTACAACCTGATCGGCACGATTTCCGACAGCGATGGCAAGACCGTTACCGCTACCTTTGCCCACCTGGTTCCCAAGGTGCCCACCACAGAGGAAATTCTGACTGCTGCCTACGCCCTGGAGTCCGGCGCTTCCATGGACAGCACCAGCAAGCTGACCGGCACCGTTACCAAGATCAACACCGCTTATGACGCCGGCTACAAGAACATCACCGTGACCATCGTGTGCAGCGGCTATCCCGATTATCCCATTATGTGCTACCGCCTGAAGGGCGACGGCTGCGAGAATATTGCAGTGGGCGACCTGATCACAGTGACCGGCACGCTCACCAATTACAGCGGTACCATTGAGTACACCTCCGGCTGTGAGCTTCTGGAGCTGGTTGCCGGCGGCGGCGACAGTTCTCTCATCGAGGATGCCCCGCAAGTGGACTACACCACCATGACCGAAGCGGAATTGCTGGAAGCAGCTTATGCGCTGGAGGCCGGTGACTCCTTCACCGATGCCGTGACCCTCACCGGTGCCATCACCAGCATCGACACCGAGTGGAGCGAGGACTATCAGAACATTACCGTTACCATCCAGGTGGGCGATTATTCCCAGTATCCCATTCAGTGCTTCCGCCTGAAGGGTGACGGCGCCAGCACACTGGCAGTGGGCGACACCATCACCGTTACCGGCACCATTACCAATTACAGCGGCACTGTTGAGTTTACCTCCGGCTGCACGCTGGACAGTGTCACCGGCGGCAACGCAAGCAGTGAACCCAAACCCACGACCACCAACACCGGCAGTGAGGGCAGCACCAGTGATGCCTATGTCCTGGCCACCTCGGTCAAGGACGGCGACAAGGTGATTTTGGTCAATACAGCCTACAACAAGGCAATTTCCGCAACCACGAATAGCTCCGGCTATCTTCTCGGCACAGATGTCGCACCCAGCGACAGCAAGATCACGACAGCCGGCTCTGACATCGTGTGGACTCTCAAGGCTGTGGACGGCGGCTATCAGATCTCCAATGCCAACGGGGAGACCATCAGCTGCACCAGCGGCTTTGGCTATGGCACGAGCGACAATGTTTGGGAGTTTGTGTTTGACGGCAGTTCTCTGCTGATTAAGTCCACCACAGCGAAAGGCTCCTCCGGCGACTCCAAGTACATCGAGTGGTACGCAAGCTACAGTGACTTCTCCACCTACTATCTGGCAAATGCCGATGCTTCCTTGTTTGCCATGAATGTGTATGTGCTGAACTAAAGAATAGTCCTGTTACTGCTCGGAAAAACCAACCAATGGAAAATCCCTCCCGCCTGCGCGGGAGGGATTTTTGACTTTGCTGATGATGCCGCAAAATTGCGCCTTGCATCTGCATGGAATGGCCATTGTGGCACCCCAGCGCTTATTTCAGATCCTTCAGTGCTTCATAGATCTCTGGATCCTCCCGCTGGGTGGTAAAGGGCATAACCGTTATGTAGCCGTTCATCGCTGCATCGGTGTCCAGGGTCAGATCGTAGCGGCTTGTATAGACATAATCGCCCTTTTGCTGATAAAGCCCCGGCTCCAGGCAGATAAAATGATCCCGGAAGAAGGGGCCGCCCTGACGGGTGATGAGAATACCCTTGTGCCGGGGCGGGATGTTCACATTGTAGATGGGGTGGCGGCGAAGCAGCTCGTTGCGCCGGAAAAAGTCCACAATTTCGTCCAATGCAGCCAGGGCAGGGGAGAAGTCCTCCGGGATGGTGGACAGCGCAATGGCGGGAATGCCCAAAAGCCCGGCCTCAAACACCGCAGCGGCAGTGCCGGAATAGAGAATGTCATACCCCAGGTTGTAGCCCCGGTTGATGCCGGAGAGGATCAAATCATAGCTGCGCCCCAAGCCAAAGGTCGCAAAGCGCACACAGTCTGCCGGGGTGGAGTCTGCGCTGTAGCATTCCGCACCGGGCAGCAGGTCTAGCTTTTGAACCCGAAAGGCCGTGCGGATATTGATGCTGTGGCTTTTGGCACTCTGCTCCTGCGTGGGGGCGCAAACCGTTACATCACCTAGCTTTTGCGCCCATTGCGCCAGGCGGAGCAGTCCGGGGGATTGGACTCCGTCATCGTTGGTCAGCAGTATTCTCATAGCCAGCCCTCGTGGGTTTGCTTGTATTCTTTGATTTTCTGATCGGCATCCGTGATCAGGGCGTTCATTTCCTTGCGGCTGTGTACCGTGGCACCGCTGGCGCAGGCATGGCCGCCGCCGCCGTACTTTTCGGCCAAATCGTTGGTGGTGACAAAGCGGGAGCGCAGGCGCACACGGGTATTTCCGTCGGGGTGGTCTATAAAAGCCAGCCAAATGATGCTGCCCAGAATGCCGTCCAGGAACGAAACGGCGCTGCTGGCCTCCTCGCTGGACAGATGGAATTTCTCCTGAATGGGCATGGTCAGGTGGAGATAGGCCACGCCGTTTTCGGTGATCTTCATTTTTTGCAGGGCAAAGGCCTGGAATTTATAGTAGTCAAAGGGCTTCAGATCCAGCCGGGCAAAAAGCGTGTCCGTATCAATGCCCTGATCCAGCAGCGTTGCGGCGCATCGCAGGGTGTCGCCGGTGACGGAGTCAAACTTGAAGCGGCCGGAATCGGTGACCATGCCGGTGTATAGGTAAGTCGCCGCCTGGGCGTTCAGCTTCAGCACATCGGGGAAGCTCCTGTAGAAATCCACAATCATTTCGCATACGGAGGAACGGAAATCCTCCACCCAGGAAATGTCGCCGTAGGGCGTGATGTTGATGTGGTGGTCGATTTTGATCAGCTCCTTGCCCAGAGCGTACTTTTTGTTGGAGATTCGATCCACATTGCCGGTATCCAGCGCGATCACCAGGGCATCGGCATAGAGGGCATCGTCAATGGGCGCATCCTCGCCGCCCAAAAAGGCGAGATAATCGGAATAATCCTCGTTGATCAGCAGGATTTCCTTTTCCGGGAAGCTCTGCCGCAGGATCTCCTGAAAGCCCTTCGTGGAGCCGATGGCATCGCCGTCCGGCCGGAAATGCCGGGTGAGGATGATGCGCTGATAGGATCGAATTTTGTCCAGTATTTGCTGCTTGACTTCGGTGTTCATAAATTTCTCCTTGTGTTTCAATTTGTTCCTTTTATTTGCACAGAAGCTCCAAATCCCGGAGCATCGCCATGGCCTCGTCCCGGGTTTTCACAGTGGCGCCGCTGGCCTTGGCATGACCGCCGCCGCCGTATTGTACGGCGATGGGATTGATGTTAAACTTGCTGGAGCGAAGCTCGCACAGCACGCCCTGGTCGGTCTCGGTGAAGTTCACCCAGCTATCCACACCCTTGATGTCCGACATGGTATTCACCATTCCCCGGGAAATGCTGGAGCTGTCCCGCTGAAGGGCGGCCAATTCCTCACGGGTGGTATAAATATAGGCGATGTTTTTCCCGAAAAACTGAATTTTCAGAATATATTGCGCCCGGAGCTTCAGCATTTCGTAATCGTCGGCGTACAAGTTGGTGTAGATGCGGTTGGTATCCACCCCGGCATCCATGAGCTTGGCTGCCATGCGGAAGGTCTGGCTGGAGGTGGCATCGTAGCGGAAGCGGCCGGAATCGGTGACCATGCCGGTGTAGAGCGCCTGGGCAGCGATAGGGGAGATGCGCAGGCTGCATTCATCGGCAAAGGCCGTCAACAGGCCGCAGCAGCTTTCGTAGGTGTTGCCCACGATTTCCACCTCGGCGATTTTTTCGCAGAACAGGTGGTGATCCATGCGCAGCCGGCAGGCGGCCAGCTTGTAGCGGTCATCGCTGATGAGCGCACTTGCGGAGGTATCCAAAATAATGGCCAGAGCGCCCTGGTAGGCATCATCGGGGATTTCATCGGTTTCGGAGTCTTCGATAAAGCTGTAGCGGTTGGCGGGATCGCCTACGGTATAGACGGTTTTACCCGGAAAATTTTCCAAAATCAGGTGCTTCATGCCTACCTGGCTGCCAATGGCATCGCCATCGGGCTTGGAGTGGCGGTGAATGATGATGCGGTCGTACTGCTGAATAAGCGCATATGCCTGTTCAAACATAATGTTTTCCTCCGTTTTTCTATTATTCATTCTGACCCTTTATTATAACGGAAAGCGTGCTTTTTTGCAACATCTTTTTTCGGGATTTCCCGTTTGTTAAATTTCGTCTATTGGTTGACAAAAACGGCTTTTAGCGATACAATAAATTCATAAAAAAGCAGGAGGCGGGATTATGGAAATCAGCAAGGATATTCGCTATATCGGCGTCAATGACCACCGCATTGATTTGTTCGAGGGGCAGTATGCAGTGCCAAACGGCATGGCCTATAACTCCTATGTGATTTTAGATCAAAAAATCGCTGTCATGGACACGGTGGATGCCCATTTCACGCAGGAATGGCTGGGCAAGCTGGAAGCAGTGCTGAACGGCAGAACGCCGGACTATCTGATCGTGCAGCACATGGAGCCGGATCATTCCGCCAATATTGAGAATTTTATGGCCCGGTATGAAAGCGCCCAGATCGTTTCCAGTGCAAAAGCCTTTGGCATGATGGTTCAGTTTTACGGAACCGATTTCCCGGAGCGGAAAATCGTGGTCGGCGAGGGCGACACCCTGACATTGGGCGAGCATACCCTGCACTTTGTCGCCGCACCCATGGTGCATTGGCCGGAGGTGCTGGTGACCTATGACGAAAAGGACAGGGTGCTGTTCTCTGCCGATGCTTTCGGCAAGTTCGGCGCATTGGATGTGGACGAGGATTGGGCCTGCGAAGCCTGCCGCTACTATGTGGGCATCGTGGGCAAGTACGGCTTGCAGGTGCAGCTCCTGCTGCGCAAGGCGGGCAAGCTGGATATTGGCACCATCTGCCCCCTCCACGGCCCGGTGCTTCAGGGAAACCTGGGCTATTATCTGAACCTGTACGATCTCTGGTCCAGCTATGGGGTGGAGAACGAGGGCGTGATGATTGCCTATACCTCCGTATATGGTCACACCCGGCAGGCGGTAAAGCTGCTGGAGGAGAAGCTCTGTGAACTGGGCTGCCCAAATGTGGTGGTGTATGACCTGGCAAGGGCGGATATGTCCGAGGCGGTGGAGGATGCCTTCCGCTACGGAAAACTGGTTCTGGCCACCACCACCTATAATTCCGAGATTTTCCCATTTATGCGCAGCTTCATTGAGCATCTCACCGAGCGGAGCTTCCAGAACCGCACCGTTGCCTTTATCGAAAACGGCACCTGGGCGCCCATGGCTGCCAAGGTGATGAAAAAGCTGCTGGAGGGCAGCAAAAACCTGCATTACTGTGAACCCACCGTCACCATCAAGTCCGCTCTGAACGCCGAAAGCCGTGCCCAAATCGAGGCTCTGGCCCAGGAGCTGTGCAAATAACCGTGTCAATACGAAAACGCCTGGCGCAATGCCAGGCGTTATTACTGCTCTGCGGGGCAAATCAGGCCCCGGAGCCAGCTTAAATCCTCTCGGCTGACGACACGGAACAGGAACAGAACGCAAGTAAAAATGCAGGAAAAGGCGGCAATGCGGAGAACCGGCTGAGCCACCATATTGCTGAATGCCACCGCAAAGCCGTCCGCCAGGAGGGTTAAGAACAGCACACCCATGGAAATGCGCTCACCGGTGATGAGCAGCAGCCGGCGCAGGCTTAAGAACAAATTGATGGCATGGGTGATGAAAAAGCTGAAAAAATAGCCGCTGATGCCGTATTTTGGCAGCAGCACAAATAAAAAAGCCACATCCATGGTGTTGGTGATGATGTTGTAGCGCACGCTGATCCGCTGCTGGCCCAGGCCCTTGACCATGGCATCGGTCACGGAATCGCAGTAGAGCATCAGTGCCAAAGGGGCGAACCAGCGCAGATATTCCCCGGCCTCGGCGCTGTGATAGAGCCTTTCGCACAAGGACTCGGCGGACAGGTAGAGGATCCCGGCGCAGGCGGCACCGTAGAGCAGGGCAATGCGCAGGCTTTTTTGCACCAGGTGGGAAATGCGCTGCCTGCTCCCCGCCGCCCGGCAGCGGGCAAGCTCCGGCACCAGCAGCTCGTTCAGTCCAAACAGGATCGCTTGGGGGAACATGAGAACGGGGAACACCATGCCGCAAACCGTCCCAAAGGCAGCCAGCGGCGAGGCGGTTCCCGGATACAGCGCCAGGCGCTTGGGTACCATGAGATTTTCCACCGTGCTGATGCCGGTGCGCAGATCGTCCGCCAGGGCCAGCGGCACGGCGGTTTGCAGCAGGCGGCTGCGCAGGGAGCATTTGTTCCCCCTTGGCGCTTTTTCCAGCAGCCGCAGAACGGTCAGGCAGCTTAAGGTCAGGCAGGCACCAACGGTATTGCCCAGAATGACGGCCTGACAGGAGCGGTAGACATCGGTTCCGGCCCAGCAGGTGAGCAGAAACAGGGTCGCCAGCATGGAGCAGAGCTGCTCCGCCACCTCTACCGCCGCCAGCACGCTTACCCGCCCGGCGCCGGTAAAGTAGCCCACCATCACGCCGCACAGGCAGTTGATGGGCAGAGCCGCCGCCAGCAGGCGCAGAGCCGGAGCGGTGTAGGCATTGCCCACCCATTCCAGGGCCAGGGGCGGCGCAAAGAAATAAAGCAGGGCGCCCACACTGCCGCTGATCAGCAAGCTGTAAACCAGGCAGGCGGACAGCACCCAGCAGATATTTTGGGGACGCCCTTTGCCCAGCTCCTCCGCCGTCAGGTACATGGTGGCAGTGCGGATCCCCGCCATACCGGCAACCATGGCCATGGAACCCACGCTCATCACCAGCTGCAGCAGACCGATGCCCTCCGCTCCGATGCGGGCGGACAGATAGACCTGAAAAGAGGTGCCCACCAGGCGCAGGAGCAGATTGACCCCGGTGAGCAGCAGGGCATTATAAAATATGGATTGTCTACGCAAAGCAGCTCCCCCCTTGTCCACAGCCTATGCGGACAAGGGGGGAAGTAGAACTTTTAGGCCTGCTGGCAGAACAGAGCCAGGGGGCATTCGCCGCACTTGGGATTGCGCGCGGTGCAGGTATCCCGGCCAAACAGGACAATGCGGTGGCAGAAATTGGAGCTTTCCTCCGGCGGCAGAATTTTGCGCAGCTGCTGCTCCACCTTTTCGGGATCCTTGCTTCCGTCGGTCAGGCCCAGCCGCCCGGCGATACGGATGCAGTGGGTGTCGCAAACCACGCTTCCCGGCTGCCCGTACAGATCGCCCAGAAGCAAATTTGCGGTTTTCCGGCCCACGCCGGGGATTTTCAGCAGCTTTTCCATGGTATCCGGCACTTTTCCGCCGTATTCCGTCAGCAGCATCTGACACGCCAGCACGATGTCCCGGGCCTTGTGCTTGTAAAATCCGCAGGATCGGACATAATGCTCCACATCTTCGATCTGCGCCGTGGCAAAGGCTTCCAGAGTAGGGTAGGCCGCAAACAGGGCGGGGGTGATCATGTTCACTCTTGCATCGGTACACTGAGCGGACAGGCGCACGGAAATCAGCAGCTCATAATCTTTGCCATAGTGCAGAGCGCACAGGGCATCGGGATAGCGGGCTTTCAAAATGTCGATGATGGCAGAAACCTTTTGTTCCATACTGGTTCAAGCTCCTTATGTAGCAGTTCTTTTCTATATTGTATCACAATTTTGTCGCAATGCAAGTTTTTCTCTGCACAAAAAACACCCGGCGGGATAGAATGGCATGAAAGGGAGATGATCTTACTTGGAAGTGCAGTTAAATCGGCTGTTACCCGACATGGATGCTACGGTCACGGAGATCAAAAGCTCCGAGCTGCTGCGGTGCCGCCTGAAGAGCTTCGGCTTGGTGCCCGGCACGGTGGTACGGATCCGTTACCGCAGTCCGGACGGCGGGGTCACGGCCTTGGAGCTGAAAAACACCATTGTAGCCCTGCGGAGCTCTGAATTAAAAAAGATCAGAGTCCGCATCTCATGAGCAGAAGTCCCGTACAAACGCTGACGGTTGCCCTGGCGGGCAATCCCAATGTGGGCAAAAGCACCCTGTTCAACACCCTTACAGGTATGCACCAGCACACCGGCAACTGGCCGGGCAAGACGGTGGGCATTACCAGCGGGTATGTGAGGCACGGCGGCCATCGGCTGAAGCTGGTGGATCTTCCGGGTACATACGCTCTGGGCGGGGGAGGGGCAGACGAGGAAATAGCGGCGGATTTTATTCAAAATGGTCATGCGGACTGTACTGTGGTGGTTTGCGACGGGAGCTGCCTGGAGCGTTCCCTGATCCTGGCGATCGAAATCCTGCACCGCACCCGAAAAGTGGTGGTGTGTGTCAATCTCATGGACGAGGCCCAGCGCAACGGCATCACCGTGGATGCAAAGCAGCTTTCCCTGGAGCTGCACACGCCGGTGGTGCTGACCTCGGCAGGGAAGCGGCAGGGCCTGGAGCCGCTGTTAAATGAAATTGTCCTGACTGCCGCCCGGGAGGAGAAAAGCGTGCTGTGCTGTGCCGATCCCATCGAGGAAGCCCGTGAGATCGCCCGGCGCTGCACCCGGCAGGGGCAGAGCAAGGCCTTGCAGCGGCAGAAAAAGGTCGATCGCCTGCTGGTCAGCCGCCATTTTGGGGTGCCGCTGATGCTTGCCATCTTATTTTTGGTGATCTGGATCACCATCTGGGGCGCCAACGGGCCGTCTGCACTTCTGGAAAAATGTTCGGATTGGGGATATTTGCAGCTGAAAGAAGCCCTATCCGGCACACCTCCGTGGTTCAGCGGTGCGGTGGTGGACGGGATCTACGCCACGGTGGCACGGGTGCTGTCGGTGATGCTGCCGCCTATGGCCATCTTTTTCCCGCTCTTTACCGTTTTAGAGGATATCGGATATCTGCCCCGGGTGGCCCTGCTGCTGGACGGCGGTATGCGGCGCTGCGGTGGAAGCGGCCGGCAGGCGCTGACCCTGTGTATGGGCCTCGGCTGCAATGCGGTGGGTGTGATGGGCTGCCGGATCATTGAGTCCCCCAGGGAGCGGCTCCAGGCCATGCTGACCAACGCCATGGTGCCCTGCAACGGGCGTTTTCCAACCCTGATTTTGCTGGGAAGCCTGTTTTTCGCAGATCGGTGGAGTGCGCTGGCTGTGGCGGCCTGTATTGTGGCCGGGGTGCTGGGGGCCATGCTGACCTCCGGCGTGCTGAGCAGAACCGCTAAAAACTGTGAGCAATGCCCCTTTGTTATGGAGCTGCCGCCATTTCGCAGACCGAGGATCCTGCAAATCCTCACCCGTTCTCTGCTGGACCGCACCCTGCGCATCGCCTGGCGCTCGCTGAAGGTAGCTGCGCCGGCGGGTCTGCTGCTGTGGCTGCTGTCCAGCGGGAACTGCCTGAGGGCTGTGGCCGGGTTTTTGGATCCTCTTGGGCGGCTGATGGGTATGGACGGCATCATTTTGCTGGCATTTTTGTTTTCTTTCCCGGCGAATGAGCTGTTTATCCCGGTGGTGCTTCTGGTGATCACCGGGGCGGGGGGCATTCAAAGCGTGGGCGGCATAGGCGCAGAGGCATTGCTTACCGCCGGGTGGACTTGGAAGACCGCCGTATGCACCATGGCCTTTGCCCTGTTCCACTGGCCCTGTGCCACCACACTTTTGACAATTTATTCGGAAACGCACAGCAAAAAAGAAACAGCGGCGGCATTTTTTCTGCCAACCGCTGTGGGATTTGTGGCCTGCGTGATCTTACATCTGCTCCTGGGGGCATAGGATCTCTGCACTCAGGGCAGAAACCTCGTAGGCCGTGCGCTCCACCGGCCCGTCTGGGGTCAGCTTGGTATAGACCCGGCTTTGCAGGCGGCCTAGGATACGGATCCGCTGGCCGGTGTGGCAGCCGGAGATCAAAAGCGCCGTGCTTCCCCACAAAATACAGGGCAAGTAATCCGCCCGGTGAAAGGCCCTGGATACGGCCAGCATCACATCACAGATCTCCCGGCCCAGGGGCGTGGTGCGGTAGGAGGGTTCCCGGCACAGGCAGCCCTCCAGGGTAACGGCGTTCATGGCCTCGCCGCTGTCGGCGCAGATACTGGCGGCAAATACAAAGATCATCAGGTGCCGCACGCCATCGGTGCGGATATTGTGGGAACGGATCTGGCCGGTGACGCAGAGCATCTCGCCGCCGGAGAGATCCACCTCATTCAAAACCTGCTCCGAGGCGATCACCGGCAGAGTGTCAACGGTGCCGGAGAGGCGTGGAACCTCCAGCTCGAAGCGGAAGAACCGCCTGCCGTGGTTTTCGTGTGAAAAGCGGGGCAGGGCGCATAAGGAGCCACGCAGGGTGATCTGGTTAACTGTTTTGTCCATGGTACCACCTCAAATTCCAATGTATAAAACATCTTATGCCGCTCCTCTCAAAACAGAACGGCGGATCCGTGCGTGGTCACAGGCTGCAGCCGAAAAATTTTTTTGAAAAAGCAAAAAAAGCTATTGACAAATTTCGGGGCCTGTGTTATGATATCCAGGCAGTTGGGCGAAGCCCGGCAGCAAAATGGGCGAGTGGTGGAATTGGTAGACTCGCTAGATTCAGGTTCTAGTGTTCATTTCGGACGTGCGGGTTCAAGTCCCGCCTCGCCCACCAAAAATCGGCATTCTTTAACTGAAGAATGCCGATTTTTACTTATAATTTAGTCATTCTTATTTAGGGGGCATTCCGTATGGAACTCGCCGTTCTTTCGGATATCCACGGCAACTATGCCGCATTGGAGCGATGCTTGGAATATGCCCTGGGCCGCCATGTTCAAGCGTTCATCTTTTTAGGCGATTACCTTGGGGAATTTCCATATCCCCAGAA
>CAYLHM010000006.1:0-25550 GCA_964383485.1 uncultured Oscillospiraceae bacterium | reverse complement strand
TGAAGATCTCGCGCATGGCAACGTTGATGGCGTCGCACACCAGGTCGGTATTGAGGCACTCCAAAAGCGTCTTGCCGGGCAGGATCTCAGCGGCCATAGCGGCGGAGTGGGTCATGCCGGAGCAGCCGATGGTTTCCACCAGGGCTTCCTCAATGACACCCTCCTTGATGTTCAATGTCAGCTTGCAGGCGCCCTGCTGGGGTGCGCACCAGCCGACGCCGTGGGTAAAGCCGCTGATGTCCTTGATCTCCTTGGCCTGGACCCACTTTCCCTCCTCGGGAATGGGCGCAGGGCCGTGATAGGCACCCTTGGCCACGGAGCACATATTTTGTACTTCTGCACTGTAGATCATGGCAAATTTCCTTTCTTTTCAAAAGCCGGGCAGGGCCCGCTTTTGGTTTTTCCAAAGTATATTATATACGGAAAATGCGCAAAAGTCAATTACAGATCGGGATTTCCTTTGGAAAACACCGAAAAATTTTCCTGTATCAAGAACCGGCACCTGGGGAACGATAGGAACAGTTCATAGAAAAGGAGGAAATACGCCATGGATTGCAACTGCCATGCCAACAAGAGCATCGAATGCACCGTTCAGCAGTGCCGGCATCACTGCGGTGACGAGAACTACTGTTCCCTGGATCGGATCCTGGTCGGCACCCACGAAGCCAACCCCACCGTGGATCAGTGTACCGACTGCAAGTCCTTCGACCGGAAGTAATTTCCCCTGCGGCTGTAAAAAACTGTCATTGCGAACCAGACCGAAGGCTGGTGCGGCAATCCCCTATGAGCTTATGGGATTGCTGCGCCGGCTCTGCGCAGTGGCATCTTTTTTACAGCCTTTTTCTTGACTACGGGAGAAAAATGGGGTATGATATACATAATGAAGCAGGAATTGCCTTTTTTGTTCATGGTTCCTTTCGCAAAAATACACAAAACCTTCATATCCCAGTCGTATTCTGTGATCAGTCAAAACGAGAAACGGAGGAGTTTATATGCAAGACGATTATGAAGTTCAATTCCCCCAGCTGGACGGGGATCAGCAGCCAGACCCGGACCGGGAGCCGGAAAACCTCCAGCAAGCCGCTGCCGCAGAGGAGGCCCCCGCCGCAGATGAGGCTCAGCAGGAGGCCCCCGCCGCAGAGGAGCCCCAGTCCCAGGCCGCAGAGGAACCCCGGCAGCCCTATGAGGAGGCGCCCCGGCAGGCTTCCTCCCCCTTTGCCGACTCTCCCTATGAGATGAAGTTCCAGCCTGCTCCCCAGCCGCCAAAGAAGAAAAAGGCCGGGCACTTCGGCAAAAAGGTGGTAGCAGCGGTGCTGGTGATCGCCCTGGTAGCCGCAGGCTGCGGCATCACCGCCGGGGCAGTCAACCGCAAGTGGCAGGCCGTCATCGATGAGACCGACAGAACCATCTCCCAACTCAGCCACAAGCTGGACGAGCTGGAGGAGGAAGTGAGCAAAGGCTCCCATGTTTCCACCGGCGACTCCATCTCCGGCACCACCAACACCGGCGTTGAGGGACTGACCCCCGGTCAGGTCTTCGCCCGCTGCGCCGACAGCGTGGTGGCCATCACGAGCCAGAATTTGCAGAGCGTTTCCAGCGGCTCCGGCTTCGTGCTGACCGAGGACGGCTACATCATTTCCAACTACCATGTGGTAGAGGGCGGCACCGAGCTGACGGTGACCATGCGGGACGGCAATGAGTACGCCGCCACGCTCGCCGGCTACGATGAGCAGAACGACATCTCCCTGCTGAAAATCGAGGCCACAGGGCTGAGCGCCGTGACCCTGGGCAGCTCCGACGATCTCATCGTGGGCGACATGGTGGTAGCCATCGGAAACCCCCTGGGCGAGCTGAGCTTCACCCAGACCGTGGGCTATATCAGCGGCAAGGACCGCACCGTCAGCACCGACGGCAGCATCATCAATATGCTGCAAACCGATACCGCCATCAACCCCGGCAACTCCGGCGGCCCGCTGTTCAACATGAAGGGCGAGGTTGTGGGCATCACCACTGCGAAATATTCCGGCACCACCTCCTCCGGCGCCTCCATCGAGGGCATCGGCTTTGCCATTCCCATCAGCGATGTAAGCCAGAAGATCCAGGACCTGCTGGACTACGGCTATGTCACCGGCGCCTATCTGGGCGTGTATGTACAGGACACCAGCCCCTCTATGGGCGTGTATGTCCGCTCCGTGGAAGACGGCTTCTGCGCTCAGATCGCCGGGGTGCGTGCCCATGATGTGATCGTGGCTCTGGGCGACTACGAGGTTGTGGATTTGATGAGCCTCACCCGTGCCCTGCAAAACTTCAAGGCCGGGGACACGACCACCATTTCCGTCCTCCGGGGCGGCCAGGTGCTGAGTCTCTCCATCACCCTGGACGAGCGCCCCCACGACACGGTGAATGGATAAAAGCATATTTCCCCCACTGCTCCGGCGGTGGGGGAATATTTATATCATGCGATATTGCAGATCCTGGCCCCTGCTGGTGACGGTGGTCTGGGGCGGCACCGATGCCGTGATGAACACATTGGAGCCGATGGTGCAGCCTGATCCGATCACCGTATCCCCGCCCAAAATCGAAGCTCCGGCATAGATGGTCACCTGATCGCCGATGGTGGGGTGGCGGTGCAGGCCCCGCAGGCTCTGTCCGCCTCTGGTGGTCAGTGCGCCGATGGTCACGCCCTGATACAGCTTGACATGGTTGCCGATAACCGCCGTTTCGCCGATCACCACGCCGGTTCCGTGGTCGATGAAGAAATAATCACCGATCTGTGCGCCGGGGTGAATGTCGATGCCCGTTTCGCTGTGGGCATACTCGGTCATCATGCGGGGAATGATGGGCACCTGCAAGCTGTGCAGCTCATGAGCCAGGCGGTACACCACCACGGCAAACAGCCCCGGATAGGAGAAAATGATCTCGTCCGGGCCGGTGGCCGCCGGGTCTCCCTGGTAGGCCGCCTCCAGGTCGGTCTGCACCAGGGCACGCACCGCCGGGAGCCGCTGAAAAAATTCCAGGCAAAGCTCCTGACCCTGCTCCTCCGCCCGGGTGTCCTCCGTTCCGAAAGCCTCCAGCGCCAGGGCAATCTGGTGGCTCAAATTATAGATCACATCTTCGACAAGCATGGACAGATTGTGCCGGGCGTGGTAGATGCGGTAATTCCGATCCCGGTCGTAGCCCGGAAACACAATGCGCCAGAGCTTGCCCACCAGTTCCACGATCACGGCTTTGTCCGGGCGGCGGAACAGGTCGATTTTGTCGATGTCCCGCTGTCCCCCGTAGTCCTCCAAGATCCGCTCCACTGCCGCTTCAATGCGGTGCTGTTCTGCTTCCATAGGCCCCTCCTTAGGCTATATAGGTCAAAAGGGCGTGACAACACGCCCTTTCAAATGTTTTCCTTTCAATCCTCGATCCGGCGAATGCGTGCGCCTAGGGCGGTGAGTTTTTCAACCATATTTTCGTAGCCCCGCTCCACATAGTGAATATTCTTCACCCAGGTGGTGCCTTCGGCTGCCATGCCGGCAATCACCAGCGCCGCACCGGCCCGCAGGTCCTTGGCGCTGACGGTGGCCCCATAGAGCTTTTCACAGCCGGTGACGATGGCGGTTTTGCTGTTGATCTGAATATCCGCCCCCATGCTCTCCAGCTCCGTGCAGTAGCCGAAAAAGCGGGTCTCGTACACGCTCTCGGTCAGGCGGCTGACGCCGGAGGCCAGGGCCATGCACACGCAGATCTGGGCCTGCATATCCGTGGGGAAGCCGGGATAGGGCCGGGTCTTCACCGTGGTGTGCCGCAGGCGCTCGGTGCAGCGGATACGAATAGCATCATCGTAATTGATGATCTCTGCGCCCATCTCCGCCAGCTTGGAGGTGATGCAGCTCATATGCTTGGGAATGACATTTTGCACCAGGATATTGCCCCCGGTGGCGGCAGCGGCAGCCAGATAGGTACCGGCCTCGATCTGATCGGGAATGATGGCATATGTACCGCCTTGCAGATGGTCTACGCCCCAGATCTTCACCGTGTCCGTGCCTGCGCCGCTGATGTGTGCGCCCATGGTGTTCAAAAAGTTGGCCAAGTCCACGATATGCGGCTCTTTGGCGGCATTTTCGATCACCGTCTGGCCGGGCAGCAGGACGGAAGCAATCATAATATTCACCGTTGCGCCCACGCTGACCACATCCAGACTGATGCGGTTGCCCCGCAGGCCGTTCCGCCCAGGCTGAAGCTCCACATAGTCGTCCGTTTCGTCCACATCGGCACCCAGGGCCATAAAGCCCTTGATATGCTGGTCGATGGGGCGTGAGGCAAAATTGCAGCCGCCGGGCAGGGCCACATGGGCTTTCCCGAACCGGCCCAGCAGCGCACCCATGAGGTAATAGCTGGCTCGGATTTTCTTCACCAGCTCATCGTCGGGGCAGGTGCAGCGCACTGCGGAACAGTCCAGCAGCACAACGCCCGGTTCTTCCATAGAAACACTGGCACCCATACCCTCCAAAGTGGAAAGCAGAATGTGTACATCGGAAATATTGGGCACATTTTCAATGCGGCAGGGGCCGCTGACCAGCAGCGCCGCCGGAATGATGGCCACGGCGGCATTTTTTGCGCCGCTGATGGTCACGCTTCCGCTAAGCGGAACGCCGCCGCAAATCTCATATCTTGCCAAGGATAATCCACTCCTTGAGAACAATTCGTTTTTCCTTTACAGGGGTTTATACATTGTATCATAAAAGTTTCATTCTGTAAAGCATTATTTAACAATAGTTTCCTAAGGTCATTCTGCGCAGGCCCTTGGGATAGTGATTTTTCACCGCACTTCCATCTCCCTTGCCCCAGCCCAGGCTGAAGCCGTCCGTCTGCACCAGGCACCAGCCCCGCAGGCCGCCCGGCAGCACCTCGCCCCGGAGATAGCGCTCCGGCTCTGCGGTTTCCAGGCAGCGGCCGCAGGAGGACAGCCACAGGGCCAGGGCATGGGCCGGCTCCAGCCGGTCTTTCTTCAGGGTGCCCAGCTCCAGGCCGGGGCGCAGGACCCTGAGGCCCTCCAGGCCGGGCAACTCCGCCGGCGCCCAGAACAGGCGGTCGCCGAAGCAGAGCGCCTTTCCCTGGGGCAGCGTGATGTCCAGCTCCCGGGCAAGCTGTATCCATGTCTGGGGCAGCTTTTCACCCGGAATGGCCGGGTTTTCTTCGGATTTTCCGTCATTTTTCCGAAAAACCGCCGCAAAATGGCCCTCGCCCAGCAGCTTATGGGGCCACAGGCGGTAAAGGGCGGGGCCGGTTTCCTGGAACCATGGGGCCTCCACCGGCTCCGGGGAAAATTCCGGATGCCGCCGCAAGAACCGCTCCGCCACGCCCTCGTCCTCCTCCGGGGCAAAGGTGCAGGTGGAGTACACCAGCCGCCCGCCGGGGCGAAGCATTTTGGCCGCTTCCTCCAGGATCTCTGCCTGCCTTTCTGCGCACATCTGCACGGTTTCCGGGCTCCAATCGGTAACGGCGGCCTCCTCCTTGCGGAACATCCCCTCGCCGGAGCAGGGGGCATCCACCAGAATGCGGTGAAAATAGCCCGGAAAACGCTGGGCCAGGCGCCGGGGGCTTTCATTGGTCACCAGCCCATTGGCCACGCCCATGCGCTCCATATTCCTGGACAGCACCTGCGCCCGCTTGGGATGGATCTCGTTGCTGAGCAGCAGGCCCGCTCCGCCCATGCGCCCGGCGATCTGGGTGGATTTCCCGCCGGGGGCAGCGCAGAGGTCGCAGACCCGTTCTCCGGGCCGGGGATCCAGCAGGGCCACCGGGGCCATCGCACTGGCCTCCTGTAAATAGTATACGCCGGCATCGTGATAAGGGTGCAGACCCGGTCTGCTTTGGGGATCGCAATACCGGCCCAAAGGCTCCCAGGGCACGGTCTGCCCGGCAAAGGGCAGGTTCGGTGTCCCTTTCCGGGGATTATACCGCAGGGCCACCGCCCTGGGCCGCTCCAGGCTCTGTAAATAGTCCGGAAATTCCGGCCCAAGCTGTATGCTCATGCGCTGCAAAAATTCCTCGGGCAGCACGGCCCGCACCTCCCATCAGAAAAAATGGGGGCCTCTTTTGGAAGCGCCCCCATATCCAATTTTACCACATTTTAATCTGCTGAACATCTTCATACAGCCGCAGATAGCTTCGGTAGCGGCTTTTCTCGATGTCCCCCCGCTCCACCGCCTGGGCAACGGCGCAGCCCGGTTCGCTGCGGTGGCTGCAATCCCGGAACTGGCAGCGGCCCAGATAGGGGGCAAAATCCCCGAAGGCATACTGGAGATTTTCCTTGATCACCAGCTCCATTCGGTCGGTGTCAAAGGAGGAAAAGCCCGGCGTGTCCGCCACAAGGCCGTCGCCGCCCAGGCTGTACAGCTCCACATGGCGGGTGGTGTGCCGCCCGCGGCCCAGCTTTTCCGAGACCTCCCCCACCGGCAGGGCCAGCTCTGGGCAGAGCCGGTTCAGAAGGCTGCTCTTGCCCACGCCGGAATTGCCGGTAAAGGCCGTCAGCTTCCCTTCCAGGAGCTGCCGCAGCTCCTCCACACCCTGCCCGGTGCGGGCGCTGGTACAGATCACCGGAAATCCGGCGTGCTCATAGATTTTTTTCAGCTCCTGTGCCGGATCCAGGTCGCATTTGTTGATGCACAGGTACACCGGCACCCCCTGATCTCCGGCAATAGCCGCCACCCGGTCGATGAGAAACGGCTCCGTCACCGGGTTCACATTGGCCGCCAGCACCACCAGCGCATCTACATTAGACACCGCCGGGCGGACAAAGGCATTTTTCCGGGGCAGAATTTCCTCCACCATGCCCTTGCCCCGCTCTACGGTGATCTCCACCAGGTCGCCGGTGAGGGGTGTGCTTCCCCGGCGCAGGGCTCCCCTGGCCCGGCAGGTGATCCGCCCCGATGGCGTGTCCACATCATAAAAGCCGCTGAGAGAGCGGATAATTCGGCCCTGTGTCCGCTCACTCATCGAAATTCACAACAAGGGGCGTGGGATTGCTTCCATTGACCCGCAGCTCATAGGTCACGGTGCCTTTGCCGGTCAGCTCAAATTGGGTGCTGAGCGCACCGCCGGGAATGAGCCGTTCCTCGATCATCTCACCGTCCAGCCACAGGCTCAGCTTGTAATCCATCACCAGATCCTCCGAAAGCTCCACGGTGACGAGCTTGGTGACCAAAGTCGGATCCGCAGTGGATGCCGGGGGCAAATCCTCTCCTGTGCTGCCGTTGGACACCTGGAGCACGATCTCCGTGGTCACATCTATTTCCTCCTGGGCCTCCACGGACTGGCGCACCACCGTACCCTTGGGCCGGTTGCTATCCACCGACTTCAGCACCACATTGTCAAAGCCGTTGGCGCTGAGCAGGGATTTGGCCATGTCGCTGTCGGTCCCCACCACATTGGGCACCTTGCTTGTGCGGACCTCCGGGCCGGTGCTGATCCACACGGTGACGGTTTGCCCATCGGCCAGCACTTCGCCGTCAGCCGGTTCCGTGCGGGTCACAAGGCCCTCGTCCACGGTGGAGCTGTTTTCGGTGCGCAGGACGATCTGCTCCTCCTGCAAATTCAGAGCCGTCTGGAGGAATTGTTTTGCTTTTTCAGAGTCCATGCCGGACAGATCCTCCATGACCTTCTCCTGGGGCTTGGGGCCTAAGCTCACCTTGACGGTGACGATCCCGCCCTTGGCTATGGATTCGTTCGGCGAAGGATTTTGGTACATGACCTGTCCCTTGGCGTACTCGTCGCTATACTCCTTGTCCCCCACCCGAATGATCACATCGGTGATGTTTTCAAACTCCTCCTGGGTAAGCCCCAGGAGGTTGGGGGTCTGAATGACCTCTCCGCCGCCCAGGCCCTTGCCCAGGAAAACAGCCAGGAAAATGGCAATGGCCACCACGGCCAGCACAGCGCAGGCCACCACGGCCACAGTTGCGATCTTGCTGGAATGCTCCTCGTCCTCCTCCACGATCTCCTCCCGGCGGCGGGCGGTGGTTTTTTTCCGGCGCACCGGCGGCTGCTCCGGCCGGGTCTGCACGCTTTTCAGCTGCTCACGAAACTCCTTGGGCAGAGGCACCGTGGCATCCTCCGGCTCCTGAGCGCCGGCCAGCTTTGCGGCGGCATCCAGCTCGGTGTGCGGATTTTGATAGTCAAACAAAATCGCCGGATTTTTGCGAAATTCGTCCATATCATACAGCATTGCCGTTGCCGAGGGGTAGCGATCGTCCGGGTTCTGGGCTATGGCGTGCATGATGATCTGCTCCAGACCGCCGGGGATGTTGGGATTGAGGGTGGAGGGCATGGCGGGCTTGCCGTTGATGTGCTGAATGGCAATGGACACCGGGGAATCCCCGTCGTAGGGAGGCCGGCCGGTCATCATCTCATACATCACAATGCCCAGGGAATAGATATCACTGCGGCTGTCCACCCGGGCGCCCTTGGCCTGCTCCGGGGAGATATAATGCACAGAGCCGAGGGCCTCTTTGGTCAGGGTGTTGCTCTTGGACATGACCCGTGCAATGCCGAAATCAGCCACCTTAACGGAGCCGTTTTTCAGCACCATCACATTGTGGGGCTTGATATCCCGGTGGACAATGCCCCGGTTGTGGGCGTGCTCCAGGGCCTTGGCGATCTGAATGGCAAAATGCAGGGTCTCCTTCCAGTTCAGCACGCCCTTGGATTCCATATACTGCTTCAGGCTGATGCCGTCGATCAGCTCCATGACGATGTAATCGGCATCGTCGGAGGTGGAGACATCGTAAACCGACACAATATTCGGGTGGCTGAGCATGGCAACCGCCTGGCCCTCCGCATGGAAGCGGCGGCGAAATTCCTCATCCTGGGAATATTCGTCCTTCAGAATTTTCACCGCCACCAGCCGGTTCAGGCGATGGCACCGGGCCTTGTAGACCACGGCCATGCCGCCCACGCCGATAACCTCCAAAATTTCATAGCGGTTGTCCAGCAGCCGCCCGATAAAGCGATCCATAACGAAACTCCTTTCGTCCAATAGTCAGATCAGCACCAGGACAGTGGTCACATTGTCCGGCGCACCCCGATTTTTTGCAATATCCAGCAGGCGCTGGCAGCAGAACTGCTTGTTGACCCCGTGGATCACCTCAAACAAAATTTCCTGATCGTCCATGGTGTTGGTCAGGCCGTCGCTGCACAGCAGCAGCCAGTCTCCCCGCTCCACATCCACATGGAAAATGTCGCAGACCACCTGAAGATCGGTGCCGATGGCACGGGTGATGAAATTCTTGCCGGGGTAGTTCCGTGCCTGCTCCGGAGTCAGCTCGCCCCGCTCCAGCATCAGCTCCACCAGGGAATGGTCCACGGTGAGCCGCCGAATGCCCTCCTGGTTCACCCGATAGGCCCGGCTGTCGCCCACATTGACCACGGTGACGCTTTGCCCCCAGATCAGCGCCGCCACAAGGGTGGTCCCCATGCCGTTAAATTCCTCAAACTGCATGGCCTGATCGTAGACCGTGAAGTTCGCCAGCTTCACGGCGGCACGGAGAACCTGATCGGTTTCCTCGGTCTTCATGCCCGGCTTCCACCGATTGCGCACATCCTCCACAAAGACCTCTACCGCCAGGGAACTGGCCACATTGCCGGACTTGGCGCCGCCCATGCCGTCGCACACGACACACAGGGTGGTGCTTTGATCCAGCTCCTCCACCCGGTAGGCATCCTGATTTTGGCTGCGGACACAGCCCGTGTCCGACAAGGCCCAACACTGCATATTGCTCACTCCTCTCGGAGAAATGATGGTTGATTTTCGTATTTTCTGCGAAGCTGACCGCAGGAGGCATCGATATCCCCGCCCAGAGTCCTGCGCACCGTGGCAGGCAGGCCGCCGTCTTCCAAAATCTGCCGGAAGCGGGCCACCGCCCTGCGGCTGCTGGGCTTTAAGGGGCTTTCCTCCACATGGTTCAGAGGGATCATGTTGATATGAGCCGGCAGGCCCTTGAGCCTGCGCAGCAGCTCCCTGGCATGCTCCGGCTGATCGTTCACGCCGTCGATCATGGCGTACTCAAAGGAGATCCGCCGGCTGGTGGCCTCATAATACCGCCGGCAGGCCTGCAACAGCTCGTCTACGGGATAGGCCCGGTTCACCGGCATGATCCGGCTGCGGATCTCATCGTTGGGTGCGTGGAGGGAAACCGACAGGGTCAGCTGCAATTTCCGCTGGGCCAGCTGGTCGATCCTCGGCACCAGGCCGCAGGTGGACAGGCTAATATGCCGCATGGAGATATTCATCCCCTCCGGGCTGTTCACCAGCTCCAGAAAGCGAAGCACATGGTCGAAATTATCCAACGGCTCGCCAATGCCCATCAGCACGATATGGGAGATGGGCAGGCCGCTGTCCAACTGGGTGAACAGCACCTGATCCAGCATTTCAAAGGGCTCCAGCCGCCGCACCAGACCGCCCAGGGTAGAAGCGCAGAAGGCACAGCCCATACGGCAGCCCACTTCCGTGGAGATGCACACGCTGTTGCCGTAGTGATAGCGCATCAGCACGGTTTCCACACAGTTGCCGTCCTGGAGCCGCCAGAGGTACTTCACCGTGCCGTCCTGCCCGGACTCCTGCCTGCGCACCGCCTGGGGTTTATACAGGGGGTACTGCCGGGCCAGGGTGCTGCGCAGATCCTGGGGCAGGTTGCTCATGTCCTCGTAGCTGCACGCACCCCGGTGGAGCCAGGAAAAAAGCTGCTTGGCCCGGAAGCCGGGCTGACCCAGCTCTTTCAAGATGACGGCCAGCTCCTGGGGCGTTTTGGATCTCAAATGTTCGCTCATAGCTGCCTCCTCAGGCGGCAGATGAAAAAGCCGTCGGTATCGTACTGCCCAGGCACCAAAGTCAGCATTCCGCCGGTATTTTCCGGGAAGATGTCCGGCAAGGGCAGCGGTTCCGTGGCGAAGTCCGGGCGAAGCTGCAAAAACCGCTCCACAAGGCCCTCGTTTTCCCCCCGCACCAGGGTGCAGGTGGAGTACATCAGAATGCCGCCGGGTTTCACATACTCCGCCTGGCAAAGCAGAATTTTCAGCTGCAAGGCCGGGAGCTGTTCCAAATCCTCCAGGGCCTTATAGCGGATATCCGGCTTTTTGCGGATGATCCCCAGGCCGGAGCAGGGTACATCTGCCAGCACGGCATCCATTTGCCCGTGCCACTCCGGCCGATCGGCGGCGGCATCCTGCCGGAACACGCTCATGCAGTCCAGCCCCAGGCGGCTTGCGCCGTTTTCCATCAGCTTCAGCTTGTGGGGGTGGATGTCTGCCGACAGGATCTTCCCCTGTCCGCCCATGACCATCGCAGCAGCAAAGCTCTTTCCGCCGGGAGCGGCACAGCAGTCCAAAACCTGCATTCCGGGGGTCAGCCCGGCGCACAGGACGCTGAGCTTGGCTGCCGGATCCTGCACATAGAACAGGCCCTCTTGGAAGGCGGCCTTTTTTTCTAAATCTCCGCTTCCCTCCAGGATCAGGCAGTCCGGCATCCAGCTGTGGGCGGTGACTGTGATGCCCTCCCCTTCCAGACTGCGGATCAGCTCCTCCTGGGTGCATTTGCAGGTGTTCACCTGAATGCAGGTGGGCGGCGCAGAATTGTTGGCTGCCAGCATCGGCTCCAAACGCTCCCGGCCCACATAGGAAGCCAGCAGGTCGATCAGCGCTTGGGGGTGGCTGTACCGGTCGGCAAGGGTGGTCGGCTCGGTCAGACTTCCCTTCCGCCGAATGGCACTGCGCAGGACGGCGTTCACCAGCCCGGCGGCAGGTTTTTGCAGCGTTTTTGCCAAATTGACACACTCATTCACCGCCGCCGAGGGGGGAATTTTGTCCATTTCGTATAATTGGTAAAGGCCCAGGTGGAGAATGTCCCGCACCACCGGGTGCAGGCTCTGCACCTTCCCGGTCAAAAGCTGGGCCAGGTAAAAGTCCATTTTTCTGCGGTTTTGGGTCACGCCGTAGCACAGCCGGGCGGCCAGAGCCGCATCACGGCCGTCCAGCCCGTCCCGCCGGAGCTGCTCTTTCAGAGCGGCATTGACCCAGGCGCCCTGCTTGCGGCAGGTGATCAGCACCTCCAGAGCCGTTTTCCGGGCGTTCATGTCTTGCTGTCCAGGGGGTGGCCCCGGAAATAGTCCGGCGCCGCCATGCGCTTGCCGCCCTCGGCCTGCAAAATCCGAATTTCCACAGCGCCCTCGCCGCAGGCGATCTGCAAGCCGGTCTTGGTCAGGCCCAAAATCCGGCCGGGTGCGCCGGAGCCGGGAACAAGCACGGTTTCGTAGATTTTGAAAATCGTTCCATTGATCTCGCCGGTAGCAACGGGCCAGGGGTTCAGCCCCCGAACCTGGTTGTGGATCTGCCGGGCGGGCTTGCTCCAGTCGATGGGGCTCATGGATTTATCCAGCATGGGGGCAAAGGTGACGGCTTCTGGATCCTGGGCATGGTGGGCCACGCCGCCTGGCAGGGCCGTCATGGTGCGGCTGAGCAGATCGGCGCCCAGTACTGCCAGGCGATCCAGCAGGGCACCGGCCGTTTCATTTTCCCCAATGGGGGTCTCCACCGCCTCGATAATGTCCCCTGCATCCATTTCCCGCGCCATATACATGGCCGTCACGCCGGTTTTCTCCTGCCCGTCCAGCACGGCCCACTGATAGGGCGCCGCTCCACGGTACTTTGGCAGAAGGCTTGCATGAATATTGATGCAGCCCAAAGGCGGAATGTCCAGCACCGACTGGGGCAGAATGCGCCCATAGGCCACCACGGCGATGACATCGGGCTGCAAGGCCCGCAGTTGCTCCACCGTTTCCGCCTCCCGGAAGTTCACGGGCTGATACACCGGCAGGCCATGGGCCAAAGCCAGCTCCTTCACCGGGGAGGCCGTGAGCTTCATGCCCCGGTTCTTGGGCCGATCCGGCTGGGTATAGACGGCAGCCACCTCAAACCCATCTGCCAGCAGCCGCCCCAGGCAGGTTGCCGCAATATCCGGCGTGCCCATAAATACGATTTTCATGCAATTTCTCCCTTATTCAGAGGTTTCCTGTGCGCTCAATTCCTCGTCCGTCAAAAAGCGTTCCATCACCTGGGTGTAGAGAATGCCCTCCAGGTGATCCAGCTCGTGGCAGAAGCAGCGGGCGGTCAGTTCCCTGCCCTCGGTCTCGAACCAGTTGCCGTTGCGATCCTGGGCACGGACCTTCACATGGTTGGGCCGCTTCACCAGGCCGTATTTTCCCGGCACGCTGAGGCAGCCCTCGGCCCCCTCCTGCTCGCCGTCCGCCTGGATGATGGTGGGATTTACCAGCTCCAGGACTTCCTCGCCGGTGTCCACGACCACCGCCCGGCGCAAAATGCCCACCTGGGGCGCCGCCAGGCCAACGCCGTCGGCATCTGCCAAGGTCTGCTTCATATCGTCCAGCAGCTTGTGCAGCCGCCAATCGAATTTTTCCACCGGCCTGCAAACCTTGTGAAGCACCGGCTCGGTGTCGGTATGAATTTTTCGGATACCCATAAAAGTCCTCTCAATCCTCCGGGCTGTTCACATCCACAAAGGCGGAAACGCCCCGGTTTTCTCGGTCCTGCATGAACTGGCGCAGCAGATGTGCCAGCAGCAGCCGCAGTTTCTTACTCATAGCACAGCGAAGGGTCAGGCGGTAGCGGAAATTATAGTTGATTTTCGGCACCGTGCAGGGGGCAGGCCCCAGCACCTGACAGCGTTCGCCGCTGTAATCCCCCTGGCGCAGACATTCCAGCAGGCTCTGGCGGAATTTCACGGCCCCGTGGAGCAGCCTTTGCTCCTCCTGCCCCACAAAGGTCACGGCGGCAAGGTCACCAAAGGGCGGATATTGCTGCACCCGGCGTATTTCCAGCTCCATGCGATAGAACGCATCATAGTCCTGCCTGGCGGCGAGCTGAATGACCGGATGCTCCGGCACCATGGTCTGGATCACGGCCCGACCGGGGGCATCGCCCCGACCTGCCCGGCCCACCACCTGGGTCAGCATATTAAAGGTGCTTTCCGCCGCCCGGTACCCGGCGCTGTACAGGCCCAGATCGGCGTCCAGCACCCCCACCAGGGTGACATTTTCCAAATTCAGGCCCTTGGCCACCATCTGGGTGCCCACCAGCACCGGCACCCGGCACTGGGAAAAATGCTGCAATATTTTTTCATGGGTGTTCACGGCGCTCACCGTGTCGGCATCCATGCGGTCGATCTCCAGATCGGGCATCAGGCTTAAAAGCTCCTGCTGCACCTTTTGGGTGCCGGTGCCGATGCGCTTCATGGGGCCGCCGCAGCTTGGGCAGCGGGCGGGTGTCCCCTGGGAAAAGCCGCAGTAGTGGCACATCAGCCGCCCGTTGGCGCTGTGGTACACCAGCCGGGCATTGCAGCGGGGGCACTCTGGGGCCTGTCCGCATTCCACGCACACCAGCGCCCGGCTATTGCCCCGGCGGTTGAGAAACAGGATGGTCTGCTTCCCCGCCTGGTGGGTCTGCTGAATGGATCGCACCAGTTCCCGGCTGAGGGACAGATCGTTGCCGTCCATCAGCTCCCGGCGCAGATCCACGATCTGCACCTGGGGCAAAGGCCGCCCGTTATAGCGGCGGGTCAGTGCGTAGAGCTTATAAAGGCCGGTCTGCGCCCGGTACATGGTCTCCACGGAGGGCGTGGCCGAGCCAAACAGCACCAGCGCCCCCTCCCGCGCCCCACGCCACAGGGCCACTTCCCGTGCATCGTAGCGGGGGGTGTTTTCCGATTTATAGGAATGCTCCTGCTCCTCGTCCACGATCAGCAGGCCCAGCCGCTGCCCGGGGGCAAACACGGCGCTGCGGGTGCCCACGATCACCTGGGCCTGGCCGCTGCGAATGCGCCGCCACTGGTCATAGCGCTCCCCGGTGGACAGGCTGCTGTGCTGCAAGGCCACCCGGTCGCCGAAGTG
This sequence comes from uncultured Oscillospiraceae bacterium, assembly GCA_964383485.1. Classification (GTDB taxonomy): domain Bacteria; phylum Bacillota; class Clostridia; order Oscillospirales; family Oscillospiraceae; genus Faecousia. The sequence goes on along the minus strand of CAYLHM010000006.1, from coordinate 10,605 downwards.
ACCGGCCAGCAGGCTGAGAAGCTGCGGGGTCAGGGCAATTTCAGGAACCAGGAGCAAGGCACTTCGCCCCAATTCCAGGCATCTTTGGATCAATTTCAAATAGACAGAGGTCTTGCCGGAGCCGGTCACGCCATACAGCAGCGCCGCTCCCGGTTTTTCGGCCTCCATTTGGCTTGCCAGGCCCAGATAGGCACACTGCTGCTCCTCGTTCAGCACCAGCGGCCCCGCCGGCTGCACCGGCTCGATCTGCCGGCAGCGCAGGACCTGTCGCCGGGTCAGGCGGAGGTAGCCCTTCCGCTCCAGGCTTTTGATGGTTCCCAGGGCTGCGCCGGTATAGTAGCAGATGTCCTTCACCGATGCACTGCCCACCCCGCACAGCAGCTCCAGCACGGCCTTTTGCATGGCCGCCGACCGTGGGCGGCTCTGGGCAAATTCCATGGCCTCCTCTGCCGGGGCGACCAAGGTGGCGATCTGCTCGGTCTTGTCGCCGGAGTTATGAAGAAAATCCGTCCGGCCGGTGATCCACTTCTTCCGCCGCAGATATTGCAGGGCGGCCAAAAGCGCCGGTTCCTCCGGCACCAGCTCCCGCAGCCTGCTTTCCTCTGCCTCGCCGCCCAGCTCCAGAAGGAGCTTCAAAATTTCCATGGCATCCTTCTGCCGGCCGGGCTTTTCCTGCCAGGAGCGGTCGTCTGTCAGGCGGTAGCTGTTTTTCGTGTGGAACCACAGGCCCGCCGGGAGCATGGAGCGCAGGCAGTCGTAGTAGGAGCAGAAGCAGCGATCCCGGAGAAAAGCGGCCAGATACAGCATCTGCCGGGAAATCACCGGCTCCTGATCCAGGGAGCGATCCACCGACTTCAGCCCCTCCTGGCTGCCCTGCACCAGCTCCAGCACCACGCCCTCGGTCTGCCGGTTGGCACGGCCAAAGGGCACCATGACCCGGATCCCCGGCTCCAGGCGCAGGCCGTCGGGGACGGCATAGGAATAGGGCTTGTCTGCCGAAAAGGGCAGGCCGCTGACGGCAATTCGGGCAATCATCTCAGTGCAGGTACTCGTCCTTGAGCGAGGCGGTCAGCTCGCCCTCGGCCACCTCCTGAATGGCCATGGTCACCGGCTTATCAGGCAGGTCTTCTTGCAACTCGTCGGCCTCGGCGGCGATCTGGCGGGCACGCTGCGCCACCAAATTCACCAGCAGGTAACGGCTATCCACTTTTTTCAGTAAATCCGCAACAGGGGGGTAAAGCATATTCATATTCCTCCATCAATCAACTATTACTCTTGCTCTTTTTGGGCAATGATATGTATTATTTCATCGGCGCAGCGATCCACCTGATCGTTCACCACCACATAGTCGTACAGGTGGAGCTGCTCCATTTCCCATTTTGCCCGCTTCATGCGCAGTTCGATCTGCTCCGGCGAGGTGTCGCCCCGGTGGCTCAGCCGCTGGTACAGCACCTCCGGGGACGGCGGCATAATAAAAATCAGTGTCGCATCCGGCTTCTGCCGGCGCACGGCAAAGGCCCCGTTCGGCTCCACATCCAGGATGATGTTGCCCTGCTCCAGCTTGTCCTCCAACTGCTTCCGAGGGGTCCCGTAGTAAGCCTTGTTATGGACATTGTACTCCAGAAATTCCCCGGAACCGATCATTTCCCGGAACCGATCCTCACTCACAAAAAAATAGTTCACGCCATCCGTTTCTCCGGGTCTGGGGGGCCTGGTGGTGGCAGAAACCGAAAATTGCAGCTGGGGCATCCGCTTCATCACGCCGGCCAGCACCGTGCTTTTCCCAACGCCGGAGGCGCCGGATACCACAAATAGTTTTCCCTGGCTCATTGGCCGTCCTCCTCTGTACGCTCTGTGCCCCACCGGGCGGCGATCTGCTCCACTGTCAGGGCGGACAGGATCACATGATCCGTGTCCATGATCAGAACCGATTGGGTCTTGTGGCCATAAGATGCGTCGATCAGCATCCCCCGGTCACGGGCCTCCTGCACCAGGCGCTTGATGGGAGCCGACTCCGGGGCCACCACCGTCAGCAGGCGATGGACGGCCACCAGGTTTCCAAAGCCGATATTTATGAACTTCATGTGCGCTCCTTATTCAATATTCTGGGTCTGTTCCCGAATTTTTTCCAGCTCCGCCTTGATCTCCACCACGATCCTCGCCAGGCGCACATCGCTGCACTTGGAACCGATGGTGTTGGCCTCCCGGTTCATCTCCTGAAGCAGGAAGTCCAGCTTGCGGCCCACAGCCCCGCCGGCTGAGAGCATGGTGTCCATCTGGTTCAGGTGACTGCGCAGGCGCACCGTTTCCTCGTCCACTGCAATCTTGTCGGCAAAAACGGCCGCCTCGGTGAGAATACGGCTTTCGTCGATATTGGCAGAGGCCAGAACCTCCCGGAGCTTGGCTTCCAGGCGGAGGCGGTAGTCCGTCACCGTCTGACCGCTGCCCTGCTCCACCTGGGCCACCAGATCCAAAATGGTCTGCCCCCGGCTGCGCAGATCCGCCTCCAAAGCGGCGCCCTCGGCACTGCGCATGGCATCGTAGCCCTCCAGGGCCTTTTCCACCACGCTCATCAGATCCGCCTGGAGCTGCTGCTCGTCCACTTCCGCCTTTTCGACGGTGAATACATCGGGCAGCCTGGACAGGACAGACACGCTGACATCGTCCCGGACTCCAAATTCCTCCACCATCTGGCTCATGGCCGCCAAATAGGCCTTCAGCACGGCGCCATTGAGCTTGACGGTAATGTCGCCCACGGCCTCATTTTGCAGGCTGACGGACACATCGACCTTGCCCCGGGATACCGCCGCCTTTACCGCCTGCTTCACCACTTCCTCGGCAAAGCCCAGGCTGCGGGGCAGGCGCACGGAGCAGTCCAGATAGCGGTTGTTCACGGAGCGGATCTCCACTGTAAAGGCTCTGCCGCCCACCGTTTCTACCGCCCGGCCATAGCCGGTCATACTTTTTATCAAGTGCATGATCCCCTTTGTATATAGGAAGCTCTGATGATACGCAGCGAGGAATTTGGCCCCGGGAAAGAGCGGAACACCGAATGTATTTTCCCTTTTCGATCCGCATTTCCGGAGGTCAGAGCCCGCTGCGGAAGCCGCAGGCAGTTTCGTCAGAGGTTCCGATGGTTTATTCCTTGTTGCTCACGGTCACAGACACGGTATAGCTGCCCACCGTACCCAGATCCACCAGGCTGGTATTGGTAATGGTAACGGTCGCCTTATAGGTGCCCGTTCCGGGCTGGGCATTGCTCAGATCCACCGTAACCAAGAGATCGTCTTCCGTCACCGCCTCGATCTGTGCCGCCGGGCCGCGAAGCTCCACCGTGAGGGCCTTGGTCAGCAGGGTGGCCTCCATGGTGGTGGGCAGGTTCCGCTGGATAAAGCGGGTCACCTCCACCGTCTTTTTCACCAGGCCCTGAAATTCCACAGCCACCGTGACCTTGCTCTTGCCGGTGAGGTTGGTAACGCTATCGGGCAGCTTGATTTCATATTCCAGGACGGTGTTCTCCAGCACCTCGGCCAAATCCAGATCCCCCAAAATCAGGGTATCCTCTACTTCCGCCAGCACCTGCTCACTGCCGGAAATCTGAATTTGCTCCAGATCCATGGTGATCTGGGTATTCTGCCGGGTGGCGCCGCCGCCGGGAATGACATTCAGCATAAGCTGAATTTCCTTGTAGCGCTGGATCGTCAGGGTCAGGTTGATCTCCTCCACATCCGTAACCACCATTTTTGCATCTACCGGCTCTCCCTGGGCATCGCAAAGGATATAGGAATAGCTCTGGCTGATGGTTTCGGTGCAGCCCTCCAGATCCACCTGCACCACAGCCTGCTTGATCTGATCCACAACCTTGGCCGGGCCGGTGACCATAACGCTTTCGTAGTCCATGGTCATATTTTCCGTATCGGTGAGGAAGCCCTCCGGCACAGTCCCCTGGTACACGGGCACAACCGGCACCTCCCGGGTCTTGCGCTCTACCACGCTGACCGTTGCATCCACAGGGTCCTGGGACAGCACCTCAATGGAGTTCTGAGATACTTCTCCCGGATATTTAATACTGTAGGACAGGCTGTGCTGCCCCTCGCTGACGATTTTGGACAGATCCGCTGTGATCGTGATGTTGCCGCTGTTCAGCTTGGCCAGGTCACTGCGGTTGCCGGCCAGCTTCAGTGTCACAGCAAGCTGTGCCTCGCTCTCCAGCATCAGCCCCCGGTCGTTCAGCACGCTTTCGTTGGTCAGCACCACGGGAATATTATAGTAAGTATCCTCAGAGCCGGGGCTGACATTGGTGATGACATACATCCACAGACCAAAGGCCAGCACCAGGGACAGCAGTGCAAAGGCAATCTTTTGTTTCACGGTTATTCCTCCTTGCCTTTCTTGTGGAGTCTCTGGCGCAGGCGCAGCTTCAGGCTCCGCTTCTCCGGCTCCTCCTCGTGGCACAGCTCATTGGTCAGCAGCTTTTCCAGGGTCTGGGGGGCCAGGTGCCGTTTCAGCATTCCCCCCACCGCCACGGAAATGGTGCCGGTTTCCTCGGACACAATGACGATCACCGCATCGGAGGACTCGCTCATGCCCACACCGGCCCGGTGCCGGGTACCCAGATCGGCGCTGATCCGGCTGCTTTCCGACAGGGGCAGGACACAGCCCGCTGCCGCCACCCGGCCGTCCCGAATGATCATGGCCCCATCGTGAAGGGCCGCCTTGGGGAAGAAAATATTGCGGATGAGCTGCTCGGACACCTGGGCATCAATTCTGGTGCCGGTTTTGAAATACTCGTCCAGGCTGTTGTCCCGGGCAAACACGATCAGAGCGCCCACCTTTTCCCGGCTCATGACCTCGCAGGCCAGCACCGTCTGGCTGATGACGGTGGACATCTCCGCATTCTGCTTTTCTGTGCCGAACAAACGGTCCAGCTTCATATTGCCCAGATGATCCAAAAGCCGCCGCAGCTCCGGCTGGAACAGCACCACCAGGGCGATCAGGCCGATCTGCAGGAATTGATTAAGGATAAAGCTGAGGGTGTTCAGCTCCAGGGCGGTGGTGATCCAGGCCACCACAATGATGGCCAGTACCGCCTTGACAACCCGACCCGCATTGGATGTGCGGAAAAGAGGCAGCAGCCGGTACAGCAGATAAGCAACGATCGCAATATCCACATAGTCTGACCACCGCATTGTGGTCACCTGACTGAACAGCTCCTGTATATACTCCATGGTGAGATCCCCCATCTTTTTCGTGCCATAGGGGTTACTACATAGCAACCCTATTATCAACCTATTATAGCGGATTTTGCTCCCGATGGCAATAGAAAAACAAAAAATATTTCAATTAGTTTTCCCTTTGGCCCAGGCACTGCCGGAGAATTTGGCTAAATTCACGCATTTGTGCTATATTTGCATCGTGTCCCAGGCTGATACGCACCGTTCCCCGCTCCAGGGTTCCGGCGCTTTCGTGGGCCAGAGGTGCGCAGTGCAGCCCCGCACGGACGGCCACACCCCGCCTGCCCAGCCGCCGGGCCAGCTCCTCACAGTCCATTTCCGGCAAAACGGACACCGTTGCCGCCTGATGCGGCCCGGCGAACACCCGCAGGCCCATACTTTCCAAGGAGCGAATGCCGTATTCCAGGGTCTGATGCTCCCGGCGGAAGATTTTTTCCGGCCCCACATGGCGCAGATACTCCAGGGCGGCCCCCAGTCCGGCGATCCCCGGCACATTCAGGGTCCCGGCCTCGGCCCGGTCGGGCAGGAACTCCGGCATATTCTGATCCGCCGACAGGCTGCCTGTGCCGCCGGCCATCAGGGGCTTTGGCGTGCGCCGGCAGATCAGCAGGCCCGTACCCTGGGGCCCCAGCAGACCCTTGTGCCCCGGCATGGCCACAAAATCCGCACCCCATTTTTCCGGCTCCACCGGCAGGCTCCCCGCCGACTGGGCGGCATCCACTGCAAAAGGCACCCCATAGCGGCGGCACAGGGCCGCCAGCTCCTCCACCGGCAAAATATATCCAAAAACATTGGAAACATGGGTAAAAACGGCGGCTTTTGCCCCTTTTTTCAGGGCTTTTTCAAATTCCTCCAGGGTATTGTCCCAGTCGAACAGCCGCCGGCCCGCCACCACCGCTTCTGCCCTCAGGGCGTGGAGGGGCCGGGTCACGGCGTTATGCTCAAAGCCGGAGATCACCACCCGATCCCCCGGCTCCACCAGGGTGTGAATGGCAATGTTCAGCCCATGGGTGCAGTTCCCGGTGAATACCACCTGCTCCGGCTGACAGCCGAACAGCCCCGCCGCCCGTTCCCGGCAGTCGTACACCGTCTGGGCCGCCCGCATGGCCGCCTCGTGTCCGCCCCGGCCCGGATTGGCGCAGCGCTCCAGGGCCTCCGACATGGCCCTGCTCACGCACAAGGGCTTGTGCATGGAGGTCGCCCCGTGATCCAGATAGATCATAGTGCCCGCTCCTCCACAGTTTCCCCATTTTGGGCATAAATCTTCCCAAAGTGCAGCTCCCGATCCCGAAGCAGCTCCACAGCCGCCAGTGCATCCCCCGGCCGGAGGGCCAGGCAGTAGCCGCAGCCTCGCTCCGCCAAGGCCCTTGGGGTGCGCTGCATGGTGCAGCCGATGCCCGCTTTTTTCAAGATCCGCTCCCCCCGCTGGGCAAAGGTGATGGAGCGGAATGTGATGAGCATATCATTTTTCATAGACGATCCCTCCCGGTTCAGTGTCGGGCAGTCCGATATCGGCTTCCCCTGTGCCCAGCCTATGCAAAGCCTGTCGAAAAGGTGCGGAAAAAGCGTGCAGACCGATGCCGCACGCTTTGTGTGAATGCTACAAGCCGGAAGGCACGCTCAACCTTGTCAATGCCGACATTGGCTGTGATATGGTTCTCCCCGACCTCATAACCCGCAACAATGGACCCGGAGAAGATACTTTTGCTCCGGCCTTCAGCTTCAACTTTTCCGCCATAGTGACACCTCATTACAATAAATGATCCTGTGGATTCAACGAGCGCCTCTTGTCGCCCATATGTTTCAAAAGCCATAATGTGCCTGCAATATCCGTTATTCTCAATAATGTATTTCGCTAAAGCCCGCCCTTCGGAAAGCGGATGCGATGGGAACTTCTCATCAAATTCCACTCGTTCAGAGCGGTTCATAAGAAAGCCCTTGTTGTACTCCGGATTATATCCATTCTTATAGAGAAGCAGCAGGGAAAACAGATGCGATATTCTGCCGTTGCCATCCCGGAATGGGTGAATAACATATTTTGTCGTTTACACAAAATCTCCCGGGGACTCGATTTCGGAGCTGACCTTGCAAGTAAGATCAGCCCCGTTGTCTAGTTATTCATATTGCTTTGTTCCGTCAGGTAAGCTTGCAGGTTCTTGAGTTTTGCATTCGTCATGGTTTCCGAGTAGTGGATACTGTTATAGGTAGGGTGCAATACGGGATAAGGACCTTTGGTTTTCAGTATAAACTTCTGCTCAATCAGCCATTCAATGATGCTCAACAATAGTTCACGCCGAATATGCTTCAGCGCACCATATTCTGGAACACTGTTCAATCTAGCACTCCTAATTATCTGACTGTTAGCACCACGCAGAACATCGGTCAAAATATTGATGCCATAGTATCGCATACTACTGACATTAGAGAGACATTGTAAAATTGTATGCACTGTGTCATTGAGGTCGTTCTGCTCATAAGTGAACCGTTTGGTGTTTGGCTTCGCAATTTTCTCTGCCTGAACGGGCTTAAAATTTTGCTTTACGGTTGCTTGATTGACAGGCCTCTGCGGCTGAATGGGCCGAACAGCTTCCGGCTGCGGGATCCTATCCGGCCCCAGATCCAGCATCTCATAATACTGCTGCTTCCAGATGATTTTTCCGCATCCGGTGCCATCCTTTTTGTAGTTTGTGCAGCCAAGGAAATAATTGTTATTTTTTGCGGGCTTTACGATCAGATAGCCATCTCTGCACTGATCGCACTTCATGATGGACAGTTTTCCTGCTTGGTACTCGTTGGTCATAAATCCGCAAATTTCCGGTTCATTAGTACAGATATACAGCCTTAATCCGTATGCGTTCTTATAACGGAATTGCATGGGATATCCGCAAATCGGGCAACTCTTTTTCGGCGTGCTGTTCTGGGGCGGATTTTCATTCCATGTGCCCCGCAGGACAACATTTTTGTAATCTCGCTTAATTTCCAGAAGAAATTCAGAAGGATTTTCCTCTGGAGCCAGAAAATAAACCCTGTTTTTGGTGCGTGTCATGGCTACATAGAACAAGCGCCGCTCCTCTGCGTAATCAATAGATCGGTCACCTTTGATCACAAAGGAAAGGACTGGATCATCTTCGATCTTGGATGGAAATCCGTATGTCTCGTTCCGCCCATTGACAACAATGACATTGTCATAGCCCAGCCCCTTGGAAGCGTGTGCAGTCATAAAAGTAATATCCAGCTTTGGATACTTCACGCTTTTCAGTTTACTGCCACGGTCAATGTATTCAAACAGGCCGGACTTCTCCAACTTGTCGCCGTCAAAGCCAAACCGCCCAAGAAGCAAAATCGTAGACTTGTCCGTTTTTCCTTCCTGTTTGTTGAAGGTCATGATCTGTTCCAAAGCCACTTCAACTGCATGGGCGATCTCGTAGTTGACACCGCTTCGATTATCTCCATTGTTCTTTTTGGGGCTGCCATCATAGGTGTAAATGATAACCGGATCTATGATGTGCTTTGGAGATTGCAGTTCCTTTTTGATTTGCGTTTCGTTTCTCTGAATGAAATTGCCGGCAATATCGATCACTTCCTGGGAGTTACGATATGTTTTCACGATTTTCAGCAGTTTCGCATAACCCATCTTCTCTTCAAATTTTGTAAAGAGGGTAATATCGGAACCGCTAAATGCATAAATGGACTGCCAGTCATCACCAACTGCAATGATTTTTGCATCTGTCACCTCAGAGAGCGCAGTCACCAAATCAAAACGCTGCCTGGATATGTCTTGATATTTGTCAACGATGATATATCGGAAATCCAGTTTCTGCTTCATTTCCTTGACTTGCCTCAGAACTCGTGCAGACTCGTTGATCATATCCTCAAAGTCAACGGCATCATTTTCTTTCAGGTAGCGCTGATATTCCAGATAGCAGTCATTGCATATATTCAGAAACAGTCTTGTGCGGACATTCTGGGTGGAATAATACATTCTTTGAAAATCGTCTGTCGTATAGCCATTTGTTTTGAAGTTTGTAATGAAACGGCAGATCAGGCTTACCAGTTTCCAAATATATCGGTTTTCCTCGGCCGAAACCAGCTTCTCCATGACCTCTTTATTGGAACGGGGTACAATCTGAAATCCTTTTTTCTCCAGCTCCTCTTGAAGATGCTCCAGTAGGGCCCTGCCGTCCGAATACTTGGAAAATGTATAAATCAAGGTAGTTCCGTGCTTCTTATGCAGGGCAACTTTATCATTGATCGCCTTCTTATATGCGGCTAATTCATCATCACTGAAACGGTCATTTCTGCCATCCTGCGTGATGCCAAAGTGCTCGATATACGCTACCTTATCCCCTTGATAAATTACAAAGTCAGGAGTATATGGTTTTCTGGATATGATAATGTCATATTTGTACAGTGGCTCATATTCGTAGTCAATGTTGTGAAGATACAGGAAGTTGGCGATCTCCACCTCTTGGTGGGAACGCATGACCTCGTTTTGGATCGTAACGACCTTTTTTGTCCGCCTATCGATGACCTCCCGCTGAAATTCATTCAGATCACTGCGCATGGTGGAGAAGTTGCTTTTGGCAATTTTATTGAAAAATGCGTTCAGATCCTTGCCCTCATACGGCGCATCAAAATAGGATGCGAAGAACATGATCAGATTGTTGACGAGGCTCTCATTTTTCAATACAGAATCCCTGAAGTAATCCTGAATAACAAAATACAGCTTGCCGGAATCCACAATGTTCAGTTTTTCTGGGTGCTGCTTGCGTAGGATCGCATTGCCGGTGGAGTGGAAGGTTGCAATGGGGCAGTTTATTTTCAGATCCCTGTTCAGTTTGCTGCGTAGCTCTTGAACGGCCTTATTTGTAAACGATACAACCAGGATCTGTTCAGGAGCAACCCCTTTCCGGTCAACCAAATATTTGACCTTCGCCGCTACTGTTGTGGTCTTGCCCGCACCGGCACCGGCAATCACAAGGCAGTAGTCCTCATCCGTCAACACCACACGGCGTTGATCATCGTCCAGCATAATGACTGGATCTACTTCGTGCAGGATGGTATCCAGATACTTTTTCTCTGTCACCATTGCGTTTTGGATATATGCTTCGTTGTGACGATCCACAAGGGTGGAAAAATTGCTATACGCTGCCAATGTTTTTTCAACTTCAGATGCAGCAATGCCATTATTTTCGCAGAAGGATTGCAGCATACCACTTGTTTTGAGTACACTAAAAAACTCGATCACGGTTTTTGCTTCGAGTAATAACTGGCTGTATTCACTTCTAGCCACATAACGATCATCCAAGAGCAGTGCATCCATCTGCCGCTGGAATGCAAGCAATTCCATATATTCGGCGGATGGCACTTC